>JAJLKS010000234.1:0-10088 GCA_033838765.1 Alphaproteobacteria bacterium | reverse complement strand
AACAGGCAGTTCAAGCGGGAGCCGCGCCTGCTCTCTCGGGCGAAGGACATGTATTACTACAAGCCGGACGGGACGGCGGTGCTGGATGCGACGGCGGGGCTCTGGTGCTCGAATGCCGGGCATTGCCGCGAGCCGATCGTGAAGGCGATCCAGCAGCAGGCGGGCGAGCTCGACTTCGCGCCCTCCTTCCAGTTCGCCCATCCCAAGGTCTTCGAGCTTGCAAGCCGCGTGGCGGCGCTGGCGCCGGCCGATCTCGACCATGTGTTCTTCTGCAATTCGGGATCGGAAGCAGCCGATACGGCGCTCAAGATCGCGATTGCCTATCACCGCGCGAATGGCGAGGCCTCGCGCACCAGGCTCATCGGCCGCGAGCGCGGCTATCACGGCGTCGGCTTCGGCGGTATTTCGGTGGGCGGCATGGTCGCCAACCGCAAATTCTACGGGCCGCTGCTCGCGGGCACGGATCACCTGCCGCATACCTATAACCGCGCGGAACAGGCTTTCACCGTTGGCGAGCCGGACTGGGGCGCGCATCTTGCCGACGAGCTGCAGCGGTTGGTCGATCTTCACGATGCCTCGACCATTGCCGCCGTGATCGTCGAGCCCATGGCGGGGTCGACCGGCGTGCTGCCGCCGCCGAAGGGCTATCTCAAGCGGCTGCGCGAGCTTTGCGACAAGCATGGCATCCTGCTCATTTTCGACGAGGTCATCACGGGCTTCGGGCGGCTGGGCCATGCGACGGCGGCGGAGCGCTTCGGCGTGACGCCCGACATTCTCACCTTCGCGAAGGGCATCACGTCCGGCACGGTGCCGATGGGCGGCTGCGTGGTGCGCAAGCATGTCTATGACGCCTTCCAGACGGGCCCCGATCATGTGATCGACCTCTTCCACGGCTATACCTATTCCGGCCATCCGCTCGCCGCCGCGGCGGCGCTTGCGACGCTCGACCTCTACCGCGACGAGGGGCTGTTCGAACGCTCGAAGGAGATGGAGCCGAAGATTGCGGCGGCGGCGATGGGCCTCAAGGGGCATGCGCTGGTGCAGGACATCCGCACCATCGGCTTCGTGGCGGCCTTCGACCTTGCGCCGGTCGAGGGGCTGCCGGGCAAGCGCGGCTTCGACGCGATGCGCACGGCCTTCCACGAAGAGAACATGATGGTGCGCGTCTCGGGCGACACGATCGCCTTCTCGCCGCCGCTGATCGCGGAGGAGAAGCATCTGGAGGAAGCCTTCTCGAAATTCCGCCGGGTGCTCGACAAGATCGGCTGAACGGAAGCCTCGACGCCCTGCCGCAGGGGGCAGGGATTGGAAAGGCGCGAGGCCGTTCCTATCTCCTCACTGTTCCCTCTGATGGCGCGGGCCTCGATCCTCCCCCCTCCCTCGGGCCCGCCCTCAATCTGACCCTCCCGTGCGACGAGCGCGGGAGGGTTTTGTTTTCAGGATTTCCCGACTGTCTCCACATAGGCGCGCAACACGGCGTTGATGCGGCTTTGATAACCGGGGCCCTGTTTCTTGAAAAATTCGACGACCGATTTGTCGAGCCGCATGGTCACGGGCTGCGAAGGCTCGGGCATGAGAAGCTTTGCCGTCCTGAAGAAATCAGCGCCGAGCTCGGGAATATCCGAATAATCGATATCGCTGTCGGGCTTCGCCTTGAGGCGCGCGAGTTCAGTCGCCCGAGCGGGCTTCGAGCCAGGCTTTGTATGCTTCGCGCTCATTCCGGCTTGCCTTTCTCGCGGAGATGATCCGCTTCCTTTCATCTCGCATCGTGAAGACGACGACGATCACGACGATGCCTTCGATCTCTCCGATGCCGATATGGCGCCGCTCGACGCCATGCGCGGTTTCATAGCGGCGCGGATCGTCGCCAACCAAAACGGGGCCAGAAAATATCTCAACCGCAAGCTCGAAGGAGAGCCCGTGCTTTGCCAGATTACTGCGGCTTTTTCTTTCGTCCCATTCGTACATTAATATCTACTTTTGTACGTATTATTGTCAATATCAGACAAATAGAACATTTGACGAACATTATGAATGACGCAGCAGACACAGGATGTAAAGCCAAGGCAGGAAAGAACCGCTAAGCTGGCGATGCCGGAGGCGCTTTTGGCTGCAGGACGTGGCGGGGCAACAATTCCCGCAGACCCTCCGGGCACACAGACCCCCGGGCCTCCGGCGCCAGGAGCGGAAGAAGAGCCCCCACCGGAGGGAGGTGCGAATGCGTCGATGCTCGGGCTACGTCTCGTTCTTCCCCGCCTTGAAGGCGCTTTCGCGTTCGGCCCAGCCGAAGATGCCTTTCGACATGAGGGAGAGTTCGGTCTTGCGGCGGGCGCCATAGACATTGGCGCGGGTCATGTGGGCATCGCGGTTTTCGGGCTCGGCGAGCGTTGCGGCCTCGGCGAGGTGGCAGGCGAGGCGCATGTCTTCCTCGCGGCCTGTTGCGGCGAGTTCTTCCGCGCGCTGGCAGAGCCTTGCGACGCCGCCCGCGAGGCTTGCGATTTCGGCGGCGACGGCGGCATCGGGCGCGGGCTTGAGGCGCGATGGATTGCCGTCATACCAGCCGCCATAGAGCCGCCAGATATTGTGGATGATGAATTCGGGCTCGTCATAGACGGGCTTCAAGTAGGGCTTGTCCATGTAGTGCGCGGGGAGCTTCACGCCGTGGATGAGATCGTCGAGGCGGGCGCCGTCATTCATCATCTGGAGCGAGCGGGAGACGAGAAATTCGAGCGCGGAGGCGATCGTGTCGAGCACACCGGCGATGCGCGCCTTGCCCGCGATGGGGAGGCCGTGGGCGGGGAGCAGAAGCTCGGGTTCCTTCGCCGCCATTTCGCGCAGCGCCCTTGCCCATTCGAGCGGGAAGCGCTGCACCTTTTGCGGATTGCCCGCATTCGGAAACACCCAGGTGACGAAGTCGCCCGAGCAGATGGCCTTGTGCTCCGGTATCCAGGCCCAGAGGTGGTCGTCCGTCTCGCCGATCGCGTGGCGCAATTCAAAATGAAGGTCGCCGGAGCGGAATTCCTTCGCGTCGCGGAAGGTGACGTCGGGATCGACCCAGGGATCGGGGCCGAAGCGGCGCACAGGCGGCTTGCCCTGGCTGTTATCCGCGCCCGCGCCCATGCGCAGTTCGGTTGCCGGCGCGAATTGCCGCGCATTGATGGTGAAGTTGTAGCCGTTGGTGAGCTCGTAGCGGCGGAAGCGGGGCCGGACATTCTCATGGCCCGTGATGCGCGGGCGCGGATGACCCTTCTCGCAGGCCTCGCAGAGAATGGCGCAGGTGCCGCCGACATGATCGGCATGGCCATGCGTGTAGCAGACATGGGCGACCGGCTCGTCCGACCATTTGCGGAGCGATTTCAGTACGCCGCCCGCGAAGGCCTCGAGGCTCGTGTCGAAGAGGACGAGGCCGTCTCCGGTGCGGAAGGCGACGACATGGGAGAAGGCTTCGATCAACGCGACGCCATCGGCGACTTCCGACAGCTCCGTGGTCGGACGGTTGACGAGGCCCGCGCCTTCATAAATGTCGTTGTCGATATAGCGCGCGGATGTGGCGAGAAGATCGGCCATGTGTGTCTCCCTTCGGGTTTCGGAGGGAGATTAGCGGAGCGGGGGGCTTCGTCTATCGCGATCGGGGTGAATTTCGTGAGGCGGAATTATGCGGAGAGGCCGCCCCTCACCCTTCCGCGGGCTTGCGCCCGCTCCCTCCCTCTCCCCAGAGGGAGAGAGGGAGGAAGTGGGTGTCAGTTCTGGCGCTTGAGGCCGAGCATGCCCGCGATCATCTTGTCGAGGGTGCGTTTGGAGGCGAAGTTCATGACGAGCTTTTCGGCGAGGCGGCCTTTGACGGCCGAATAGCGGACCTTGGGATTGGGCGTGGTGAGTGCCTTCAGGATCAGCTCGCCGAGCTTTTCGGCGGGGAGGCCTTCGCGGCCCTGGCCGACAAAGACCTTCTGGAAATTCTCCATGATCGGGCGGTAAGGCGAATTGGCATAGCGCGCGATGTCGATCTCTTCGGCCTTGTCCAAGATGGCGGTTTTTACCGGGCCGGGACCGATCACGACCACGTCGATGCCGAACATCATGAGCTCGCGGCGGAGCGCCTCGGAAAAACCTTCGAGCGCGAATTTCGACGCCGCATAGGGCCCGAGGAAAGGCATGGCGCGGATGCCCGCGACGGAGGATATGTTGACGATGCGGCCAGGCTCGCCCTTCAGCGCAAGGTCGGTCCCGAGCAGCGGCGCGAAGGCCTGTGTGACGAGGAACGGGCCCGTCACATTCACTTCCATCTGCTTGCGGAATTCATCCGGGTCGAGATCGATCAGGGGCCCCGAGACGGCGATGCCCGCATTATTGACGAGGCCTGCGAGTTTCTCGCCCTTCAGCGCCTCGCGCACCTGAGCGGCGGCGCGGGCGATACCCGCCTCATCCGTCACGTCGAAGACGAGAGGCACAAAGCTCTCGCCAAGATCCTTTTTGAGCGCGGCGGCATCCGCTTCCTTGCGGACGGAGCCGAAGACGCGGAAGCCCTTTTTCGCGAGCACGCGGGCGGCGGCATTGCCGATGCCGGTGGAAACGCCTGTGACGACGACGGATTTCATGAAATGCCTCCCCAATGACCTGAAACGAACAAGTGGTCACTTTCGATCAAAGATCAAGGTCATATCTGATCCAGTTGCGCGCTTTGCCGAGCTTGTCATAGAGCGCGCGGGCCCTCTTGTTGCCGATGTCGGTCTGCCAGTAGACGCGGAGCCAGCCTTCGGCGCGGCCTTTTTCAGCCAGCGCCTCGATCAGCGCGCGGCCGGCGCCCTGCCCCCGCGCTTCCTCGCGCACGAAAAGGTCTTCGAGATAACAGAGTGGCTTCGGGCTCCAGGTGCCGGGATGAAGCAGCGCATGGGCGAAGCCGACAGGCCCGCCCCCGCCTTCCGCGATGAGACCGATATGGCCCGGCGCAGGCGCGAGGAAGCGGGCCCATGTGTCTTCTGTGGTTTCGGGCGGCAGCGCGGTTTCATAGAAGGCGAGATAGGCTGCCCACATCTCGCTCCATGCCGCACGGTCGGCGGCGATGAAGGGGCGGATGCGGACAATCTTATGCGCACTCATTTGCCGGCCCCCTCATCCGCCTTCGGGCACCGCGCTTCGGCGGGCAGGCCCAACCCTCTCCCCGGAGGGGAGAGGGCCAGGACATATTATGCGGCGGTTGCACCGCCATCGATGACCATGGTCTGGCCGGTCATGAAGGCACCGGCGGGGCTTGCGAGGAAGACGGCGGCTCCCGCGATCTCGTCCGGCATGCCGATGCGCTTCAGGGGCGCGCCGGAGGTGGAACGTTCGAGAATGTCCGGATTGTCCCACAGGGCTTTCGCGAAATAGGTCTTGATGAGACCGGGCGCAATGCAGTTCACGCGGATGTTGGAGGGGCCGTACTCGACCGCGAGATTGCGCGCGAGCTGCATGTCGGCTGCCTTCGAGACGCAATAGGCGCCGAGAATGGGCGAACCGCGCAGGCCACCGATGGAAGAGATGATGGTGATGGAACCGTCCTTCCGCTCGACCATCTGCGGCAGGACCATATGGGCGAGCCAGTGGTTCGACTTGATGTTTGCGCCCATGATCTTGTCGAAGGCGTCGTCGGGCAGGTCTTTCGAAGGGCCGAAATAGGGGTTCACGGCGGCATTGCAGACGAGGCTGTCGACGCGGCCCCACTTCTTCATCGTTGTGTCGACGAGGCGCTGGAGGTCCGCCTTGTCGGAAATGTTGCAGGGGACGGCAATGGCGCTATCGGCGTGCTTCGCGTTTATCTCGGCGGCGACCTTGTCGCAGCTGTCGGCCTTGCGGCTCGAGACCACGACTTTCGCCCCGTGCTCGGCCATGCGATGGACGATGGCCTCGCCGATGCCCCGTGTGGAGCCGGTGACGATGGCGACCTTTCCTGTCAGATCGAACAGACTCATGACGCTTTATCCCTCCCTGTCGGCGAATTGCAGGTTTCGCCCGTGAATTTCCGTTCTCGCCGGGCGCGGCCTTTGCTAGGCTCGACAGCGGACCGGCGGGGTATGGGTCTTCATACACTATCGGGCAGGGAAACCGGAAGGCAGGAACCAATCGGCCTGCCATGCGTTTCCGATGCCGGGCAACAATCAGAGCGGAGCAAAACATGCTGATGAAGAAATTTGCCGTGCTGGCGATCTGCGCGAGCTTCGGGCTTGCCGCCTGCACCACGCAGGACCCCTATACGGGCGAGCAGAAGACGAGCAAGGCCACTTATGGCGCGCTGATCGGCGCGGTGGGCGGCGCGCTGGCGGGCGGGCTGATCGGCAAGGGCGATGCCAAGGACCGGCGCGAGCGCGCGCTGATCGGCGCGGGCGTGGGCGCACTCGCCGGCGGCGGCATCGGCTATTACATGGATCAGCAGGAAGCAGAGCTGACGAAGCGGCTGCGCGCCTCGGGCGTGAGCGTGACGCGCGTCGGCAACGACATCATTCTCAACATGCCGGGCAATATCACCTTCGCAACGAACTCCTCCGACATCAATGCGCGCTTCTACGAAGTGCTGAACTCGGTCGCGATCGTGCTGAAGGAATACGACAAGACGCTGGTGGACGTGACCGGCCACACGGACTCGACCGGCTCCGACCAGTACAATCTTGAATTGTCGCAGCGCCGCGCCAACAGCGTGGCCAGCTATCTGATCGGTCAGGGGCTGAACGGCCAGCGCTTCTACATCGTAGGCGCGGGCGAGAGCCAGCCCATCGCGGACAACAACACGCCGGAAGGACGCGAGCAGAACCGCCGCGTGGAGATCCGCCTGTCGCCGCTGACGACGAGCTGATCCCGGATTCGATCCCGATACGGAAGGCCCGGTGGCAGCACCGGGCCTTTTTCCTTGCATCCTTCGCCGTCCCCCTCACCCTTCCCACCACCGCTTCGCGGCGGCGGGCCCCTTCCCTCTCCTCGATGGGGAGAGGGAGGGGGCGGGCGTCAGCCCGCGGAAGGGTGAGGGGGCGCTGCGAATTGCGTCAGCGGATTCCAGGGCAGATCGGTATTGCCATAGTCCACGCCCATATGGGTGAGCTCGGACGTCACCTGCGAGCGGTGATGGGTGGCGTGGTTGAAGAGCTGCGCCCACCAGAAGCTGCGCGGCAAACGGCGGCCATTGGGCATGATCAGAATTTCATCGAACCAGCCGGGCTCGGCGCTCTCGCAGGCAAGGCGCAACCGCGCGTCGAGGCCGATGCGGGCGGCGCGGAGAGTGTCGAATTCGGTTTCGATGCGGCGTTTGGGATCGAAGGGCGGCGGCGCGACGCCGTCGATCCAGCCGAATATGTGAGTGTCGACCATGAGAATATGGTCGAGCGTGGCAATGATGTCGCCAAAGAACATGCCACGGTCGCGCATGAGCTCTTCGCGGGGCAGCGGCGCCAGAAGGCCATAGAGCTTTTCGTTCTGCCACTGATTGTAGCGCGACAGCTCAACGGCGATCTGGCCATAGCCGCTCATGCAAGCAGTCTTTCGATCTCGTCGATCAGGGCGCGGTCGAGCGGGCTCACCTTGCTCGGATAGATGTTCACGAGTTCGCCCTTGGGGCCGATCAGATATTTGTGGAAGTTCCAGCGCGGACGCGCGTCCTCACCCGCGATTTCCGAAATCCATCGATAGAAGGGATGGGCTTCGGCGCCGACGACCTGCTGCTTCGCGGTGAGGGGGAAGGTGATCGAGTAATTCACTTCGCAGAAGCTTGCGATCTCCTCTTCGGTGCCGGGCTCCTGCGCGCCGAAGTCGTTCGAGGGCACACCGATAACGGCGAGCCCGCGCGCCCGGTAGCGCTCCCACAGGCCTTGCAGCTCGCGGTACTGGGGCGTGAAGCCGCAGCGGCTTGCCGTGTTGACGATGAGGACGGGTTTGCCCTCGAAGCGCGACAGCGGCAGCGCCTCGCCGGTGATGGTCTGGAATTCGAATTCAAAGGCCGACATCTGGCTTCCTCCTCGCCTATGCTGCGGTGCTCACTATAGCATGACGGCAGTTGGCGGCGAGGGACGGGAGACATGTGCGATACGCTGGTGGCGCGGGGAACGGGGGCGGCGAAGGGCGGGATGGTCTTCGCCAAGAATTCCGACCGTGAGGCGAACGAGGCCCAATACCCATTTTATGCGCCCGCCGCGTCCCATGCGAAAGGCGCACGGCTGCGCTGCACCTATATCGAAATTCCGCAAGTGGAACGCACTCACGCCGTATTGCTGTCGCGCCCCTTCTGGATGTGGGGCGCGGAAATGGGCGCGAACGAGCATGGCGTCGTCATCGGCAATGAGGCGGTACATGCGAAGATCGCGCCTTCCTCCACGCCGGCGCTGATCGGCATGGACCTGCTGCGCCTCGGGCTCGAGCGGGGCGCAAGCGCGGCGGAGGCGCTCGACACCATCACCACATTGCTCGGCCAGTTCGGGCAGGGCGGCAACTGCGCTCACAAGGGCCGGTTCGAATATCACAACTCCTTCATGATCGCGGACGAGGCAGAAGCCTTCGTGCTCGAGACGGTGGGACGCGAATGGGCGGTGGAGCGCGTCGGCGCGAAGCGGAGCATTTCGAACACCTATTCCATCGGGCAGGACTTCGAGCGCAAGAGCGAGGGCGCGGAAGGGCTCGCGCGTGAGCACGGGCTTTGGCACGAGGGCGAGGCGTTCGATTTCGCGGATGTGTTTGCGAACCGGAAGCGCTCGGCGCTCGCCAGCGGGCACCAGCGCTGGTGCCGGACGACGGCGCTGCTCAATGCGCGGCAGGGCGGGCTCGGTGCGGCGGAGATGATGGCGTTTCTGCGCGATCACGGGGCAGAGGCGGCGCGCAGGCCCGGCTGGCGGCCGGACGGGATACTGGGCGGGGCGGTGTCGGCGCATTCGACCTATGGGCCGGTGCGGCGGTTCGGCCAGACCACCGCCTCCTGGGTTTCGGAGACGGATGGCACCCGCATGGTGCACTGGCTGACGGGGACGGCGGCGCCAGATACCGGGATTTTCAAGCCGGTCTTTTTCGGGCCGGGCTTTGCGGGCGCAGAGCTTCCAGATTTCGGGCCGGCGCCGGGCGACATCTATAATGGCAGGACCCGCTGGTGGCGGCATGAGCGGCTGCACCGGGCGGTGCTCGGCAATTATCCCGAGCGGATGGCGGCCTTTGCGGACGAGCGCGACCGGCTGGAGGCCAGCTTCATCGCGCGGGTGGAGGCGCTTCTCCGGCGGGGCGGGAGCGCCAAAGAGGCCGGGGCCCTTGCCCGCGCGATCTGGCGGGAGGCGGACCGGGCGGAGGAGCGCTGGCTCCAGTTTGTGAAGGCCGTGCCCGAGAACCCGGCCCACCGGCCCTCGGGCCCGATGGCAGCCCATTGGGGCGGGCTTGCACGGCAGGCGCGGTTTCCTGGTTAACGATTTCGCAAGACGCCGCCCATTAAGGTGAAGATCGAGTGAACTTCATCTTGCGCCGTCTCGGGGCGCCTGCGGGGGCATGCGACAATGCGGGAACTTCTGGATTTGAGCCGTTCGGGCCGGCAGGCTGCCGCGACCTTGCTCTATCTCGTGCCCTCGGCAGGTCTTATTTTCGGGCTGATACACCTTGTCGGCTTCGCACCGGAACTTGCGCTTCTGACCGGCCTTATCGCCGCCATGCTCGGCGCGGAAGCCCATGCCGCCATCAACCGCACGATCGAGCGCAAGGAAGTGCGCAAGGAACTTCAGGAACTGACAAGCCTTGCCGCCGGCCTCTCGCGCGATCTCGACGATGCGGCGGACAAGATCGTCGAACTCGAAGACCGCATCGAGCGCGAAACGGAAGAGCGCATGGAGCGCATCTTCTCGGAAATCCGCGTCGTGGAAGGTCTCGTGAAGCGGCTTGCGGAAGCGCGCGCGTCCGGCGCGGCCCAGCCTATCGAGGCATCGGCGCCCGCAGCCGAAGTGGCGCAGGCGCTGCCGGAGATTGCCGACAGCATGGTACCGCCGCCCAAGCCCGAAAAGCGGCTTGAGGACATGAACGACGAGGAACTGCTCGACACGATCCGTCATTCGCTGGAGACGAACCGCGTCGATCTCTATCTGCAGCCGGTGGTCAACCTG
>JAJLKS010000233.1:0-2210 GCA_033838765.1 Alphaproteobacteria bacterium | reverse complement strand
GATACCGCGCGCGTTCGAGATCGTTGGTCGGCGCGAAGTGGCTCGGCGCCTTCGGAAGGCCCGCCAGAATGGCCGCCTCCGCAAGCGACACGTCGCGCACCGATTTGCCGAAGTAATAGCGTGCCGCCGCATCGACGCCGTAATTCCCGGCGCCCATATAAATGCGGTTGAGATAAAGCGTGAGGATCTCGTCCTTCGTCAGATTGTTTTCGAGCCAGACCGCGATCAGCGCTTCCTGCGCCTTGCGCCAGATCGTGCGGCTGTTGTCGAGATAGAGATTCTTCGCCACCTGCTGCGTGATCGTCGATCCGCCTTCGACGAAGGAAAATGCCTTGATGTTGCTCCACATCGCGCGCGCAATGCCGCGCTTGTCGAAACCATTATGCTCGTAGAACCGCCGGTCTTCGGTCGCCAGCACGGCCTTGATCAGGTAGGGCGGCATTTCGCCGAGCGGCACGGTCGGCGTGGTGCGCCGGCCCCGCATGCCGATTTCCTCATCCGCCGCGTTCAGCACGCGAATGGAGAGCGTTTCGACCTGGCCGCGCTCGATGGCGCGCTGAAGCTCCGGCAGCGTCAGCAGCGCCAGCGCGGCGAAGCCGATGCAGAATGCGGTGAAGGCGAACGAAAACCAGCCAAGCATCCGCATGGGAAGGCTGGCCTTCTTCTTCTGCCTGCGCGGCGTCTCGTCTTCCGGCGGCAGCTCGCGCGTCTCCTGTGCGCGCTTCATGGCGGCGCGCATCGGATAGTGCGGATCGATTTCGTCGTCGTCGGACAAGGTTAACCGCCTCGATGGTCCTGTTGCGGGCGTCGTCTGGAAACCCGTTTCATGCGAGCCCCATGCCAGCCTCTTTTGGATCAAAACGAGACTTGCCGAACTTTGTGCATGAAAAAGGGCGGGATAGGGGCAATGAAGGGGCGCAGGCCGCCTTATCCCTCACCCTTTGACAAATCGCTTGCGCCGGGGTTCTGTCCCGAAATGGCAGATACACCCGAACCCTTCTGGCGCGTAAAGCGCCTTCATGAGATGAACCGCGACGAGTGGGAGAGCCTTTGCGACGGCTGCGCCAAGTGCTGCCTCATCAAGCTCGAGGACGAGGACACCGGCGAGATCGAATATACCGACATCGCCTGCCGCCTCCTCGATGCCGAGACCTGCCGCTGCAAGGACTACGCGAACCGCTCGACCCTCGTGCCCGACTGCGTGACCCTCACGCCGAAGAACCTCGAGGATATCGACTGGATGCCCCCCTCCTGCGCCTACCGTCTTCTGAAGGAGGGCAAGGACCTGCCCTGGTGGCACCCGCTGCGCTCCGGCGAATACGAGGCCGTGCGGCTTGCCGGCATGTCCGTTCACGGACGGTTTCTCTACGAGGACGAGGCCGACATGGAGGATCTGGAGGCCCGGATCGTCGATTGGCCCCTGATGGCCCCCGAATAGGCGACTGATCCGTTCCCGGCCGCCCCGCGTAATATCTGAAACCGCCCGCGGAGGAGCATCCCATGACCTATGCGATCGCCTATGTGGCCACCGCTTTCGTGTTCCTTGCCATCGACTATGTCTGGCTCGCCTTCATTGCGAAGGACTTTTACGCCCGCTCCATCGGCCATCTGATGCGCGATGTGCCGGATTTCGGCGCTGCGGCGGTCTTCTACCTCTTCTATGTGGCCGGCGTGGTCTTCTTCGCCGTCCTGCCTGCCGAAAGCTGGAAGGGGGCTCTCCTGCGCGGCGCGCTGCTTGGCCTGCTGGCCTATGGCACCTATGACATGACCAATCTGGCCACCCTCAAGGGCTGGCCGTGGAAGATGGCGGCGGTGGACATGATCTGGGGCATGTGCCTCACGGCGACGGCGGCTCTCGGCGGCTATCTCGCCATCCGGAACCTCTGAGCGTCATCGAACTGTCAAAAAAATGTCACACCGGGTAGGCGGAGGCCGCCCGAAATGATAAAGGCTCCTCCCGGCGAAACGGTCTGGAAAATGGCCGGTTGGGGGGCCCGTGGCAAAGAGTACGCTCGACAAGGATCTGAAGAAGGTCGTCCGCCTCGAGGAGGCGACCTATGCCCTGTCCCGGTCCATCGCGGCGCCGGGCCTTGCCATCATCTTCCTGATCGCCGTCTTCCTTTTCATGATGGGGCTTGCCCCTGTCGGCCCCTTGAGCCTCTTTGTCATCGCGGGCGGCGTCATCGCCGGCTACATGGCGCTGAACATCG
>JAJLKS010000232.1:0-1222 GCA_033838765.1 Alphaproteobacteria bacterium | reverse complement strand
CGCGGCGGGAGACGCCCGCGATCATCTGCGGCAGGATGACATTCTCCACGGCCGAGAATTCAGGCAGGAGATTGTGGAACTGGTAGACGAAACCGACTTCGGAGCGGCGCACGGCGGTGCGGCGTGTGTCGGACAGCGCCACGCAATCGCGGCCGCCGATCCAGACCTCGCCCGCATTGGGCGCTTCGAGAAGGCCTGCGATGTGGAGAAGCGAGGACTTGCCCGCGCCCGATGGGCCGACCAGCGCCACGATCTGGCCGGGCCAGATATCGAGATCGGCGCCCGCAAAGATGCGCAATTCCTCCTCGCCCTGCATATAGGTGCGGGTGATGCCGCGCAGGCTCAGAACCGCCGCGTCGTCTTGCGTGTAATCACTCATAGCGCAGCGCCTCCACCGGATCGAGCGAGGCGGCGCGCCAGGCGGGATAGAGCGTGGCCGCGAATGACAGGAAGAGCGCCATAGCCACGACGGCGGTGACTTCATTCGGATTGATCTCGGCCGGCATGCGGCTCAGGAAATAGACCTCGGGCGGGAATATTTCCGTTTCAAGAAGTTTCGACAGCCACTGGCGCAACGTCTCTATGTTAAGGCAGAAGACGAGGCCGAGCAGGAAGCCCGCAATCGTGCCGATGACGCCGATCGACGCGCCGGAGATGAAGAAGGCGCGCATGACGGCGCCGCGCGTCGCGCCCATCGTGCGGAGCACCGCGATGTCCCTGCCCTTGTCCTTCACCAGCATGATGAGGCCGGAGATGATGTTGAGCGAAGCGACGATAAGGATGAGCGTGAGGATGAGGAACATCACGTTCCGCTCCACCTGAAGGGCGGAGAAGAAGCTCTCGTTGCGCTGCTGCCATGTGGTGACCTGACAGCAGGGGCCCGCCGCATTGGCAACAGGCGATGCGAAAGCGTTGATACGGTCGGGATTGTCCACCCTGATTTCCAGTGCCGTCACACCCTCATTGGTGCGGAAGAAGGAACGCGCCTCGTCGAGCGGCATGAAGACGAAGCTCGCATCATATTCCGACATGCCGAGTTCGAAGATCGCACGGATTTCGAAGGCGGCGACGCGCGGCGCCGTTCCGAACGGCGTGATCGCGCCACGCGGCGAGAGCAGCGTGATGTTGTCGCCAAGCGAGAGGCCGAGATTCTGTGCAAGCCGCGACCCGACGGCGACGCCCCCACTTCCGTCGAAGCCGTCGAAGGAACCGAGCGTCACAT
>JAJLKS010000231.1:0-4776 GCA_033838765.1 Alphaproteobacteria bacterium | reverse complement strand
GCCGCCTATTCCTGAGCGTTGCCCAGCGCGAGGCTTGTCAGCATTGCACGAAGCTCCGCCGCATGAACGGGCTTGCGCAGATGCGGCACACCCGCATGCGCGATGAGCGCGAGCGTTTCCGGCTCGGTACGGCCGGTCAGGATGAGGGCGGGAACATTCCACCCTTCGAGCGCGCGGATCGCGGCAATGGCATCGAGCCCGTCTCCGGACGGTCCGAGATCGAAATCCGAAATGATGACATCGCTGCCGGGAGGAGCCGCCGGCATTGCCGGAAAGGCAGAGACCTCGCAGCCCCAGCGCCGCAGCAGCATGACGCTCGCCGCAAGCACGTCCGCATCGTCGTCGATCAGACAGACCTTGAGCCCCGTCAGCGGATGCAGGCGGCGCGCCCGCGAAACGGCGGACGCGGCAGGTGCCGCCGGACGCAGGCCCGAAATGCGAAGCCGCGTGCCCTTGCCGGGCGTGGAGGAGGCGCTGACCTTGAGGTCCATGAGCTCGCCGAGGCGGCGAACGATCGCAAGGCCGAGACCGAGCCCTTCCGAAGCGCGCGCTGTCGCCGAATCTGCGCGGTAGAATTCATCGAATATCCGCACACGGTCCGCATCCGCGATGCCGGGCCCCGTGTCGATGACCTCGATGGCAAAGTTTGCGCCGTCGCGGCGCACACCCATCAGCACGCGCGCGCCGGGCGCATATTTCAGGGCATTCGACAGCAGGTTCTGCACCATGGCCGAGAGTAGCGCCGGGTCCGCCTCGGCCCATGCGGATGACGGCACGACCTGCAGGGTGCAGCCGCTTTCCGCCGCGAGCCCGGCATGCTGACGCGCAATGCCCTGCAGCAATTCGCCAAGCGCCACAGGCTCGGGCTGCGGCACGATACCGCCCACATCGAGGCGCGAAATGTCGAGCAGCGAACCGAGAAGGCTGCTCACCGATCGCGCCGCATTGTCGACGCTGCCGACGAGCTTGTCCGCCTCGGCACCGAGATCGAGATCGCGCAGGCAGGCCGCGAAAAGGCCGATGGCATGGATCGGCTGACGCAGGTCGTGGCTCGCATGGGCAAGGAAGCGCGACTTCGAAAGATTGGCCTCTACCGCCTCGGCACGCGCCTGCTCTAGCTCCGCCGCCATTTGCGTGATTTCGCCCAGCCGCGCATCGAGCGAGCGCGAGAGCGAGACGTTCGAGCGCATGAAACGCAGCATGCGAATGGCAAGAATGGAGAGAATGGCGGCATAGAGCAGCACCATCGCCATGACGACGAAGCCGGAAAAGGCCGGCTTGTGCACGACATGGGCGATCGCGAGCATCGGCACGGATGTCCATATGCTGACGAAACAGGACCGGGGCAGCACATGCTGCGACGAGACGGCGCCAAGCGCCGTGCCGCCAAGCGCCAGCGAATAGACAAGCAGGGTTTCGAATTCGCCCGCCGCCGCGCCGAAGGCGCCAAGCCCCCAGCCGATGCCGACGAGCAATGTCAGAAATGTGTGGACGGCACCCCGCTGGCGCGCGGCCGTTTCATCCTCCGGCGCATTGACCTTGTAGTAGCGGGCGAGAAGCGACAGCGACGCCGACAGCAGAACCATCGCCGCGATCCATACCGGCACCCAGGCATCGTCCGGAAGGGCGGCAAGAAGCACCGCCGCCGTTGCCGTCACGACGCCGATATGGACGAGCCAGGCCTGAAAGCCGAGATCGAAAAGATAGTCGAGTTGCCACTTCTCGGCGCGCACTGCCGTGCGGAGCCGCTCTGAGATCATGGCGGCCCCCTCCCCCTGCATCGCCGAACCGGAGCCCTATCGCAACCCGCAGGCAGGGCCCTGTCAAGAATGGATGGGCTGCTGGAGCCCCCGCGGGCTTCCGGCCGCAAGGAGAGGATTGGTGGGCCCGGCAGGACTCGAACCTGCGACCAAACCGTTATGAGCGGTCCGCTCTAACCAACTGAGCTACAGGCCCCCGATCTCTCGCATGGGCGGCGAAGCGCCCGGCCCCCGCCATATAGCAGGTGACGGGCCGCTGTCACAGCCTCTCGATAGCTGCCCCAATTTCGCCCCGATCCCGCCGGAAGCTTGCGGCAATTCGTTCAGGCCGGGTTCAGCGCACAAGGCCTAAAAGGCTTCCATCTGACGGCCATACCGCTCCAAGGAGGCATAAAAATGCCGCTCGCCCTTCTCCGCTCCGCCCACCCGCTTTCCATCCTCTCGCTCTCGGCCCTTGTCGTCGCGGCAAGCCTCGCGCTTGCACCGGCCGCCCGGGCGAGCGAGGACAATCCCCGCACCATCACCATCACCGGCGAGGCGCAGGTGAGCGCGGCGCCCGACATCGCCTATGTCGAGATGGGCGTCGTGACCGAGGGCAAGACGGCCGGCGAGGCGCTGGCCGCCAACACCGAGGCGATGGAAAAGGTGTTCGGCGGGCTCGAGGAAGCCGGCATCGACAAGAAGGACATGCAGACCTCCAATTTCTCCGTCTACCCCGTCTATGAGCAGGTGCGGCCTGAAGACAGCCGCCCGCACACGCCGAAGATCGGGGGCTATACGGTGCAGAACCAGCTCACCGTGAAGGTGCGCGAACTCGACAATCTCGGCGCCATTCTCGACCGCGTCGTTTCGCTCGGCTCGAACCAGCTTTCCGGCATCCGCTTCTCGATCGACGATCCGAAGCCGCTTCTGAACGAGGCGCGCGAAGCGGCGGTGAAGGACGCGCTCGCGAAGGCGAAGCTCTATGCCGGCGCGGCGGGCGTCGCCATCGGCGAGATCATGTCGATCTCCGAAGGCGGCTCCTCCATGCCGCAGCCATTCTATGCGAAGGACATGATGATGTCGGCGCGGGCCGAGGGCGCGCCTGTGCCCATGGCGGCGGGCGAACAGACGATCACGGCGAACGTGATCCTCGTCATCCGCATCAACTGAGGACTTGCAAACGGCCGAAGGGACTTCGACCGGGAACTGGCCCCCGCGGCCCCTGGCATCAAGGACCGGCAGATAGGGCGAGGCGGCGTCTCTCATGGACGCCGCCTTCTTCTTTGGACAGGCAGTGAAAGAATGAGGTTGCGCCGCACTCTCTCACTTGTGAATGGACTGTGAGGCGCCGCAAGTGCAGCCTCTCCGCGCAACAGGGAGAGCCGCCATGAGCATCGAGAGCGTGAAGGATTATTACGGGCAGACGCTGCAGGGCTCGGCCGACCTGAAAACGGATGCCTGCTGCGACCCCGGCGCCATGCCCGAGCATGTGAAGGAGGCGCTGGCGCTCATCCATGACGAGGTGCTGACGCGCTATTATGGCTGCGGCCTCGTCATCCCCGACAAGCTCGAAGGCATGCGCGTGCTGGACCTCGGCTGCGGCGCGGGGCGCGACGCCTATGCGCTGGCGCGGCTCGTGGGCCCCGAGGGCCATGTGACGGGCGTCGACATGACGCCGGAGCAGCTTGCCGTGGCGCGGGCACATATCGGCTGGCACATGGAGCGCTTCGGGCATACACGCACGAATGTGGATTTCCGTGAAGGCTATATCGAGCGGCTCGGCGAGCTTGGCCTTGAGCCCGCAAGTTTCGACATCATTGTCTCGAACTGCGTGGTGAACCTTTCGCCGGACAAGCGCGCGGTGCTGGAAGGCGCGCGGGCGCTTCTGAAACCCGGCGGCGAATTCTATTTCGCCGATGTCTATGCCGACCGCAGGCTCGATCCCTCGCTCCGCGAAGACCCCGTGCTGCTCGGCGAATGCCTCGGCGGCGCGCTCTACTGGAACGATTTCCAGAACCTTGCGAAAGCCTGCGGCTTTGCCGATCCGCGCCTCGTGACAAGCCGGCCGCTGGACATCGCGGAACCCGCGATCCGCCGGAAGCTCGGCGATGCGCGCTTCTTCTCCGCGACCTACCGGCTTTTCAACATCGAGGGGCTCGAACCCGCCTGCGAGGATCACGGCCAGGCGGTGATCTATAATGGCGGCATCGCGCATGCGGAAGACGCCTTCCTGCTCGACGGACATCACCGGATCGAGAAAGGCCGCGCCTTCCCCGTCTGCGGCAATACATTCCGTATGCTGAAGGAAAGCCGATTCGCGCCGCACTTCACCTTCATCGGCGACTTCTCCCGCCATTTCGGCATTTTCCCGGGCTGCGGCACGGCGATGCCCTATGCCGAAACCGGCGGCGAGACCTCCGGCGCCTGCTGCTGATGCGCCTCCGGCTCCGCGAAGCACGGGGCTTCCGGAGGGATTAAAAGAGAGGGTGCGCGGGGCACAGTGGAACTGGCCGCACGGTGAAGTGCGGGGTAGTGGCAGGGAGCGGCCTCATTCCGCCCCGCGCGCCGCGATGCCGGCCTTCGCGGGCGGAAGCCCGCTTCGGCTTTACGGGCGGGAGAAACCCCGCACCACGATACCGCGGCACCCGCCCCCGCATCTGGTCATTCCGGATACGCCCTCATGCGGAACGGGTGCATCCAATATGGGGGCGGAAACAAAGGCGGGGATAAGTTTTTTTTGGGGGATGACGCTTTCAATAGATTCCCACCCTCCCCCTGAGGGAGGGTCGAAAAATTCAAGCGCAGCGCAGGATTTTTCGGGGAGGGGTGAGCGGCAGAAACGATGACGCGCCATTGACCGGCAACGGAGGCCCCCTCCCCGAACGAGCATGCGCTCGTTCGACCCTCCCTCAAGGGGAGGGTGGGACCACATCCAAATGCCGGCGGAGCTGCGAACTCAGTTATCGAGGAACGACCGGAGCTTCCGGCTCCGCGACGGATGCTTCAGCTTGCGGAGCGCCTTGGCTTCGATCTG
>JAJLKS010000230.1:0-3243 GCA_033838765.1 Alphaproteobacteria bacterium | reverse complement strand
GCGCTGCCCAACGGTTCGGGCCGCACCGTTCGCGTTGCTGTTTTCGCGAAGGGCGACAAGGCGGATCAGGCGAAGGCTGCCGGTGCCGACATCGTCGGCGCGGAAGACCTCGCGGAGATCGTTCAGGGCGGCAAGATCGATTTCGATCGCTGCATTGCCACGCCGGACATGATGCCGCTGGTCGGCCGTCTCGGTAAGGTGCTTGGCCCGCGCGGCCTGATGCCGAACCCGAAGGTCGGCACGGTGACGCCGGATGTCGCCGACGCGGTGAAGGCCGCGAAGGGCGGCGCCGTCGAGTTCCGCGTCGAGAAGGCGGGCATCGTTCATGCCGGTGTCGGCAAGGCGAGCTTCACCGAAGATCAGATCGCCGGGAACATCCGTGCGCTGATCGACGCGGTGCAGAAGGCGAAGCCGACCGGCGCCAAGGGCACGTATATCAAGCGGATCGCCATCAGCTCCACCATGGGGCCTGGCGTGAAGGTCGAGCCGCAGAGCATCGCGGCGGGTGCGTAAGCACCTATGAAGGTTTCCGCCCGCGTTCCTCCGGGAGTGCGGGCGGCGAGGGACGGACGGGACGTGTAGTCACTTCGGTGTGAACCGGAGTGGCTGCGCCATCGTCCGTTTACCTGTCCGAGACTGCGGGTGCCGAGGTTCGCAAGAACCAACGCTTAATCGCCTCAAGAACGGCGGCCGGCAATAGACGGGAGTTGAACGGTTTCAAGGAACCATCGGTTCCGAGGGATCGGTTGGAACCCGGGACAGGCAAGTGAGCGCCGCTCGAAGCGGTGTGGGGCTTGCGAGCCCCGCAAGACGGCGAGCGGCAAATGCCAATGGCGGACAAGGGAAGGGTGTTCCTTCCGGCGGCCGCCCCCAGGTGTACGAGGGTTTCGTACATGACGGAGAGAGCAAGTGGACAGAGCTGAAAAAGCAGAGCTCGTGACGCATCTCAACGGCGTTTTCCAGAACGCCAATGTGGTCGTCGTCGCCCACTACAGCGGCCTCACCGTGAACCAGATGTCCGATCTGCGTTCGCGGATGGCCAAGGCTGGTGCTTCGTTCAAGGTGACGAAGAACCGGCTGGCGAAGCTCGCTCTGGATGGCACCCCGATGAGTGAGATCGGCGATCTCTTCACGGGGCCGACGGCAATCGCCTATTCCGACGACCCGGTTGCAGCCCCCAAGGTTGCTTCCGAGTTCGCCAAGGAAAACCAGAAGCTGGTGATCCTGGGCGGCGCGATGGGCAATACGGTTCTCGATGCAAAGGCAGTCAAGCAGCTTGCTGAACTGCCGTCGCTCGACGAACTGCGGGCCAAGTTGCTCGGCATGATCCAGACGCCGGCGACCCGCATTGCGGGTGTGCTGCAGGCGCCTGGCGGCCAGCTTGCCCGGGTGCTGAATGCCTATGCCACCAAGGGCGAAGCGGCGTGACCGCTGCAGTGAACAAGATATCCAACCGAATCCAGACAGAGAGAAATTGAAATGACCGATCTCGCAAAAATCGTTGAAGACCTTTCGAACCTGACAGTCCTCGAGGCGGCCGAGCTTTCCAAGATGCTCGAAGAGAAGTGGGGCGTGTCCGCTGCCGCTCCGGTCGCCGTGGCGGCCGCTGGCGGTGCGGCTCCGGCTGCCGCTGCCGAAGAGCAGACCGAGTTCGAAGTCGTTCTGGCCTCCGCCGGCGACAAGAAGATCGAGGTGATCAAGGAAGTCCGTGCGATCACCGGCCTCGGCCTCAAGGAAGCCAAGGACCTCGTCGAAGGCGCGCCGAAGACCGTCAAGGAAGGCGCGTCCAAGGACGAAGCCGCCAAGATCAAGGCGCAGCTGGAGAAGGCCGGCGCCAAGGTCGAACTCAAGTAAGTTCGCTTACGCGACTGCGGTTCGGAGCGGCGGCGAAAGCCTGCCGCTCCGGCCGAAGCGCGGCGCCTCCAGAGGCTGCCGCGATCTATCGAGGAGAATGACGGGCCTGAGACCGGGCTGCCCCTTTCTCCTACTTGAAGCCCGGCCGCCGTTCTAATGCAGAGCGTTGCGAGGAGCACAGATGACGCAGTCCTTCACTGGTCGAAAGCGGGTTCGCAAGGTCTTCGGTCACATTCCGCAGATCGCGGAAATGCCGAACCTGATCGAGGTTCAGAAATATTCATACGACCAGTTCCTGCAGGTTGAGGAGCCGCAAGGCGGGCGCGAGGAGCAGGGGCTCCAGGCCGTCTTCAAGTCGGTTTTCCCGATCAGCGATTTCTCGGAAACCTCCACGCTTGAATTCGTGAACTACGAGTTCGAGGCGCCGAAATACGATGTGGAAGAGTGCCAGCAGCGCGGCATGACCTTTGCCGCGCCGCTCAAGGTGACGCTCCGGCTCATCGTGTTCGAAGTGGACGAGGACACGGGTGCGAAATCCGTCAAGGACATCAAGGAACAGGATGTCTATATGGGCGATATGCCGCTCATGACGGAAAACGGCACCTTCGTGATCAACGGCACGGAGCGCGTCATCGTTTCGCAGATGCATCGCAGCCCCGGCGTGTTCTTCGATCACGACAAGGGCAAGACCCATTCTTCCGGCAAGCTGCTGTTTGCGGCGCGCGTCATTCCCTATCGCGGCTCTTGGCTCGATTTCGAGTTCGACGCGAAGGATATCGTGTTCGTGCGTATCGACCGCCGCCGCAAGCTGCCGGTCACGACGCTGCTTTATGCGCTTGGCCTCGACTCGGAAGAAATCCTTTCGACCTTCTACAACAGCGTGTCCTTCACCAAGGTGAAGCAGGGTTGGCGCGTGCCTTTCGATGCGGACCGCTATCGCGGCGCGAAGCCGGAGCGCGACCTGATCGACGCGAAGTCGGGCAAGGTCGTCGTGGAGGCCGGTCGCAAGGTGACGCCGCGGCTTGCGAAGAAGCTCGCCGAAGACGGGCTGAAGGAACTTCTCGTTCAGGACGAGGATCTCTTCGGACGCTATCTCGCGCAGGAAATCGTCAACATGGAGACGGGTGAAATCTTCGCCGAGGCCGGCGACGAGATTACACCGGACCTGCTGACCTCGCTTCTCGAAGCGGGCTATGACGAGATCTCGACGCTCGACATCGACCATGTGAACACGGGCGCGTTCATCCGCAACACGCTCGCCGCCGACAAGTGCACGAACCGCGAGCAGGCGCTGATCGACATCTACCGCGTGATGCGCCCCGGCGAACCGCCGACGGCGGACACGGCGGAAGCCCTTTTCGGCAGCCTGTTCTTCGATGCGGAGCGCTA
>JAJLKS010000229.1:0-4419 GCA_033838765.1 Alphaproteobacteria bacterium | reverse complement strand
CGGACGAGAAATGGGGCGAGACGCCCTGTGCTTTCGTAACCCTGAGAAAGGGCGCGTCACTCACCGAGAAGGATGTGATCGACTGGTGCCGCGCCAACCTCGCGCATTTCAAATGCCCGAAGAAAGTCGTCTTCACCGACCTGCCGAAAACCTCGACCGGCAAGATTCAGAAATTCAGGCTGCGCGAACAGGCGGAAGCGCTCTAGTCCCGAAATACAAAACGCCGGGCGAAATGCCCGGCGCTGAAACTCTTGTTACGGACGTTTCGTCCTTGTGTCAGGCTGCACGCGACGAACTGAGCCGCTCGATCTCTTCCTTCAGCCTGAGTTTCTGTTTCTTGAGTTCAGCGATCTGAAGATCGTCGCTGCTGGGGTGATGAATCTGGTTTTCGATCTCTCTTTCGAGGGCCTTGTGACGGTCACGAAGCTCCGCAATATGCGACTCCAACGCCATTTCTTTCCGTCCTTTCGTTAAGCCAGAGACGACAAAATTGTGACTCCTTTTGCGATGCTTGTCGAACGCCTCTCGCAAATTTCGCTAACTCCGTGTAAATCTTGGGCATTATGGCAGCGAAAAATCCCGGTCTTTCCCAGAATAACCGTCTCGTTATAGGCATCTCCGGCGCGTCCGGCGTGGCTTATGGCGTGCGCGCGCTGGAACTGCTGAAAGCGGCTGGCGTCGAGACGCATCTCGTGATGACGAAGGCCGCCGAGATGACGCTCGGCTACGAGACGGGACTCAAGGCGAAAGATGTCGAGAAGCTCGCCCATACGCGCTACCGCATCGAGGATATCGGCGCGGGGATCGCGAGCGGTTCCTTCAAGACCATGGGTATGATCGTCGCGCCATGCTCCATCCGCACCATGTCGGAGATCGCAACTGGCGTGACGTCGTCGCTGCTCACCCGCGCGGCGGATGTCGTGCTGAAGGAACGCCGCCGCCTCGTGCTGATGGTGCGCGAGACGCCGCTCCATACCGGGCATCTGCGCAGCATGACGCAGCTTTCCGAAATGGGTGCGATCATCGCGCCCCCCGTTCCCGGCCTTTACGCACAGCCCGCAAGCGTCGACGAACTCGTGACGCAGACCGTTGCCCGCGCGCTCGATCTCTTCGACCTCGACCTGCCGGATACGAAGCGTTGGGGAGAGGACCTGAAACAGGGCCGGCGCAGCCCCGTGCGGCCACCAAAGGGCAAATAGCGGGGCAACGGGCCGCAAGGCGGCTCCGCGCTTCCCGCTTGTACCGCCTGCAACCCACGCGCTAAAACCCTGAGACGGGGCAAGCGGCGCCCCTCCGGACGGGACGCCCATGACCGAGCAGGAAGAACAGGAGCTTCGAGAGACGCTCGCGACGCTCAAGGAAGAGCATCGCGACCTCGACCACGCGATCTATGCGCTGGAAATCCTGCCCCGGCCAGACCGTCTCCAGATCCAGCGGCTGAAAAAGAAGAAGCTCCAGCTTCGAGACCGCATTCAGGAGATCGAGGACATCCTGCTGCCGGATATCACTGCCTAAGACCCCTTGCGCTTCGCCTCATACATGGCGCGATCGGCGCGGGCCAGCGCCTCGTCCGGCCCGTCCTCACCGGTGAAGGACACCGCCCCGACCGAAATCGACAGCGAAATTTTCTTGTCGCCATAGGCAAGCGGCCGGGCCCGCACGAGGTCGGCCAGTTGCGCCGCCTTGACCTTTGCAGTGTCCTCGTCGGCGCGGGCAAGAATGAGCCCCAGTTCGTCGCCGCCCAGCCGGCCGAGAATATCGGTCTCGCGCACATTGGCGAGAATGAGGTCCGCCAGATGGTGCAGCGCCGCGTCGCCCGCCGCATGGCCATGGGCATCGTTCACATTCTTGAAATTGTCGAGGTCGAAATAGACGAGCCCCGCCGGCTCGTCGTAACGCCGAGCATAAGCCACCACGCGGCTCAACTCGCGCACGAAGGCGCGTCGGTTGAGCACTGGGATCAGCGGGTCCCGATCCGCCAGTTGCTCGCTCTCGCGCAGCCTCTCCTGGATTTGCGACATTTCGCGGCGAAGCTGATCCACCTCGCCCATGAGCCGCATCAGAGCATCGCGCACGCGCGGCGTAAGCTCCTCTTCGGGAATGCCCATGATGCTGGCGCTGTCTGCCACATGGCGGCCCGCCGGGGATTCGCCGCTCCGTCCGCGCGCCCGCTCCGTCGACGATATTGCGGAAGCGGGGCGCAGGGGCTTGCTGTCACCGATCTTCATCGCGTGCGTCTCACCTTCCTGGTGGGGCGCCCTTGGCGCCCGAATCGCCCTGCAGGACAAGATGCCATTTCTTGAGGCCCCACGCCATGCCGGGGCCCGCAAAGCAATCGCATCTGGCGAGAGGCGGCACCCGCCTGTAGGCTTCCCCGAACCGGCCCCAAGAGCCTCAAAAACAGGGAAACGTCCCATGCCGATACGCGCCGCTGCCGTCGCCTTCCTGCTCGCCCTTTTCGCGGGGCCGGCCTTCGCCTCGGACCTGCCGGAACTCGACGCCCTCGCACCCGGCTGGACGACACTCGCGCCGGGCGGCGAAACCTCCTGCGCGCTCGGCACGCCCTTCGAGTTTCATGTGAAGCCCGGCCGCGAGGACCGGCTTTTCGTGTTCCTCAACGGCGGCGGCGCCTGCTGGAACGGCAACCAGTGTTCGCCGGAAGAAGAGCCGACCCCTTATTTCCCGTCCTCCCAGATCGATCATAACGATCCGCGCCAGTTGGACGGCGTGTTCGACGAAAGCCGCGCGGACAATCCGCTGGAGGACTGGACGCAGGTCTTCGTCACCTATTGCACGGGCGATGTGCATCTGGGCAATCGCGACGCAACCTATGACAGCTGGAAGGAGGAATTCACCGTCCGCCATCGCGGCCGCACGAATGTCCGCGCCGTGCTCGACTGGGTCTATGCGAATGTCGAGGCGCCCGAGCGTGTTTTCGTCGCGGGGTCGAGTGCCGGTGGCATCGCCGCCCCCTGGTATGCGGTGGAGATGTCGGAACGATACCCGCAGGCCGGAATCTCGGTGCTGGGCGACGGCGCAGGCGGCTATCGCGATCCAGGCGTTGCCGCACTCATGGAAAACTGGGGCTTCTTCGACGATGCTCCTGTCTGGGTGACCGACGCAGGCACGCCTGGCACATTCGAGGACATCTGGCGCCGCGCTTCGATCGCCGCACCCCGCGCCACCTTCGCGCAATTCGACAATGCCTATGACGACGTACAGGAAATGTTCCTGAAGCTGCTTGGCACCGAAGCGCGCCTCTATCCCTTGATCGAGAAGAACCGCGCTGACCTCGCAGCCGCGATCCCCGGCTTCCGCTCCTATGTGGCAGGCGGCACACCCCACACGCTCATCCGCTTCGACCGTCTCTATACGTATGAAGTCGAAGGCGTGAAGGCTGTGGACTGGCTCCGCGCACTGGCGGAGGGCGAAGAAGTGCAGAGCGTCAGCTGCGGCGATGCGGCGGCTTGCGAGGGTGAGACAGAGTATACCCCCGACAACCATCGTCGTTGAATCTTCATATCCGTACAAAAAAGAAGCATCTTGAAAGTTTTAGACGAAACCACGCGCGATCTCAGCAAACTAATTGCTGCAGATTTTGGTAGATGCACGGAGAAGGAAGTACGCTCGCACCTTCTTGACTGGCTTCACTACAAAGCAAGAAACATTCCTCCCTTGCCGCGAAAACTACTTGTCTCCGACGAGGTCGTCGCACACTCAAAAACAATCCCATCGATTGAACGAATCTGTGAAAACCTCCGTTATGGCGTGGAGATGTCCCCGTGGCTGAGCAATAGAATCCGCCTACAAAAGGCAAATCATAGAGCAGACCTCATGTTCAATGATTGGCAAATTGCACATTTCCATCTC
Source organism: Alphaproteobacteria bacterium (assembly GCA_033838765.1). Lineage (GTDB taxonomy): Bacteria > Pseudomonadota > Alphaproteobacteria > Parvibaculales > Parvibaculaceae > Parvibaculum. The sequence continues at coordinate 549 of JAJLKS010000229.1, read as the reverse complement.
GGAAACATATTTGAAACATCGAGCAGAATTAGGAGAACGGCAGCACTTCTATTCGCCCATATAACGGCGGAAAAAGTAACTTTGCTTGATGTACAACCTCATGGTTCTTGGAGCCGAACGAAACTACTAGAAATTCTTCTGAAGACAGATCCCTCCGCCGGTTACCAACTAAATGGAATATCCGTTGAACGACTGAGTGACCGTGAATATCAAAATCTACGAGTCAACGGAGTCAATTCCGCCATCAAAATTGGCGGAAAAGTCTTTATGCCGGGCTTGGGTATCACAAGTTCTGGGCACGCGTTACGAATTGTAAATTACGAGATGTGGTTTTGGCGTCATGTCGATTTTTTGACGAAGCAGATTGCTGCCAACGCCGTCGACACTCGTCTGAAATCTGTGTTTCTCTCCACGATCGGAATGCCCGTTCGCCTAGGCGCTTGGTACGATCCGTCTGGACTCACAATTATTGACAAGAACCGGGGGAATCTCGTTCTGCATCAAATGAAGCCTATAGAGTGACGGAAGCTCAGGGGCTACGCGCACACG
>JAJLKS010000228.1:0-1955 GCA_033838765.1 Alphaproteobacteria bacterium | reverse complement strand
GGCGTCGTCCGCGACAATGGCGGGCATATGGTGGCGCTCAAATGGTCGATGAAACATGTCTACGATATCGATCCCGGCGAGGTGTTCTGGGCGGCATCGGATGTCGGCTGGGTCGTCGGCCACAGCTATATCGTCTATGCGCCGTTGTTTCACGGCTGCACGACCATTCTCTTCGAGGGCAAGCCTGTCGGCACGCCGGATGCGGGCACCTTCTGGCGCGTGATCGCTGATCATGGTGTGAAGGCGCTTTTCACCGCGCCGACAGCCTTCCGCGCGATCCGCAAGGAAGATCCGAAAGCTGAGCTGATCTCGAAATACGATCTCTCGAAATTCGAAGTGCTCTATCTCGCGGGCGAGCGCGCCGACCCCGACACGATCCAGTGGGCGGAGAAGGCGCTTTCAGGCCGCCCGGTGATCGACCATTGGTGGCAGACGGAAACGGGATGGCCGATGGCCTCGAACCCGATGGGGATCGAGCGGCTGCCGGTGAAATACGGCTCGCCCTCCGTGGCGCTGCCCGGCTATGAAATTCATGTCGTCGATGAATCATGCAAGCCCGTGCCGCCGAACACGACAGGCGCCATCGTGGTGAAGCTGCCGCTGCCGCCCGGCTGCCTGCCGACGCTCTGGGAAAACGAGACGGGCTTCCGCGAAAGCTATCTCGCGGAGTTTCCCGGCTATTACAAGACGGCGGATGCCGGCTATCTCGATGAGGACGGCTATCTCTATGTGATGAGCCGGACCGACGACATCATCAATGTGGCTGGACATCGGCTCTCGACCGGCGGCATGGAGGAGGTGCTTGCGGAGCATCCGGATGTCGCCGAATGCGCCGTCATCGGCATTGCCGATCAGATGAAGGGACAGGTGCCTGTCGGCTTCCTCGTCATCAATGCGGGCGTTGCGCGCTCTGCCGCCGAGATCGAGGCGGAGGCTGTCCAATTGATCCGTGAGCGGATCGGCCCCGTTGCCGCCTTCAAGAAGGCCATGGTGGTGAAGCGCCTGCCGAAGACGCGCTCGGGCAAGGTGCTGCGCGGCACGATGCGCAAGATCGCGGATGGCGCCGAATGGACGACACCTGCGACAATCGACGATCCGGCGATCCTCGACGAGATCAGGGCCGTGCTTGCGGAAGCGGGACTGGCGAAGGGATAATCCACCCCTCCCTTAAGCCTGCCGCAGATGCTATAAGGCAGCCCCCGGTAAGGAGCATCGATATGGCATCAGGCGATCAGTTGAGCGGCAAGGTGGCGATCGTTACAGGCGCGGCGAACGGGATTGGCCGCGCCATTGCGCGCGCGTTTGCGCGCGAGGGTGCGAAGGTCGTTCTCGCAGATGTCGATGAAGAGAGCGGCGAGCAGGCAGCAGCCGATATCGTCGCCGATGGTGGTCAAGCCATTTTCCACTATTGCGATGTTGGTGAGCGGCTCGATGTGCGCAACCTGGTCTGCGCGGCTGGAGATGCATTCGAAAAGGTCGACATTCTCGTCAACAATGCAGGCGTCGTCTCGCAAGGCAGCGACTTCCTCACGATGGAGGAGGAAGAGTTCGACCGTGTCATCCGTATCAATCTCAAGGGGCAGTTTCTTGTCGGTCAGGCCGTGGCGCAGCGTATGGTGGCACAGATCGAGGATGGTCACGCGCCCGGCACGATCATCAACATGTCGTCGATCAATGCCGTCGTCGCCATTCCGGCGCAGCCTGCCTATTCGGCATCCAAGGGCGGTGTGAAGCAGCTTACCGAGGCAATGGCGCTTGCGCTTGCGCCTTACGGTATCCGGGTGAACGCGATCGGGCCCGGTACGATCCGGACGGAAATGGCGAACACGGCGGCCAATGCGCGGGCCGAGGAAGCAATTCTTTTGCGGACGCCGCTTCGCCGCATCGGCGAGCCGGATGAAATTGCCTCGCTTGCCGTATTCCTCGCGTCCGATGGCGCGAGCTACATGACGGGG
>JAJLKS010000227.1:0-3611 GCA_033838765.1 Alphaproteobacteria bacterium | reverse complement strand
CTTGCCCGGATAGGCGAAGAAAGAGACGGGCGGCTTCGAACCGACGAGGATCAACTGTTCGACGCTTTGAAGCGTCTCCACGATCTGCTCCGCGAAATAGGGAATCCGCTCGATCACGACACGGCCGGCACCACGCTGGATACGCGGCGCAAAGGTATCGCACATGATGCGGGCGCCGGACTTCGCGGCGATGCGACCTGCGGCGGCGAGGCCCTTTTCCTTGAGCGCGGCACCGCGCACGAGGATCGCTGTCTTCTTGCCGCTCTTCAGCGCCTTCGCCACACGGTCCACAGCTTCGGATGAAACCGCGGCGGGTGCGATGCGCGGCAGCGCGGGTGCAGCCTGTTCGGCATCGAGCCAGGCGGTGTCGGCGGGCAGGATCAGCGTTGCGATCTGGCCAGGCGGCTGCATCGCGGCCTGCACGGCGCGGGCGCCATCGGCGGCAACGGTTTTCGGAGAGGTGGAAGAATGGATCCAGCCTGAGACCGGGCGCGCGAAGCCCGCAAGATCGGAGGCGAGCGGCGCATCATACTGCGCGTGATAGGTCGCGTGATCTCCGACGATATTGACGAGCGGCGTCTGCGCGCGCCGCGCATTGTGCAGATTGGCAAGGCCATTGGCGAGGCCGGGTCCCAGATGGAGGAGCGTTGCAGCCGGCTTCTCCGCGATGCGGCCATAACCATCCGCCATACCCGTTACAGCACCTTCGAACAGGCCGAGGATCGCGCGCATGCCGTCGACCTTGTCGAGGGCGGCGACGAAATGCATTTCCGAGGTACCGGGATTTGAAAAACAGACTTCCACACCGGAATTCACCAGCGTCCGCACAAGGCTTTCCGCACCGTTCATTTTCCCGATCTCCCTGATATCTCTGTGCCGTTTGCGACAGCTTAGAACAAAAATCCGATGACGACACGCGCGAGCACGACGGCGCCGAAGATGACGATGAGAACGCCAGACACCCTGTTCACGATAAGCAGCAGATCGTCGTTCATGCGGTGGCGGAACAGGCTGACAAAGCCCGACAACCCCGCCCACCACAGCGCCGAGCCCGCAAAAACGGCGAGAACCACCGTGGCAGCATGGCCGTAGTCGTCGCCCGCGCCGGCGAGCCCTGCAACGCCGCCGAATATGGCGATGAAGCCGAGCATGGTCGCGGGATTTGTGATGGTGAGAACGAACGTCGTCACGAAGACAGCCGCCATGGCCCCGGTATGAACCTCGGCCGGCGCTTCGCCGAAATTCGGCCGGGCAAACCACGTCCGCAGGCCGAGGAAGAGAAGGAAGCACCCGCCCGCGATCTGCAGCAGCGTTTCGATGCGGATGACGAAATCCATGGCCGCCGTGATGCCGAAGGCGGCGATGGCGGCAAAGATCGCATCGCCAATGGCGGCGCCGCCACCCGACAGAAAACCGTTCATCTGGCCATAACGAAGCGTACGTCGGATGACGATGAGATTGACGGGACCGATGGGCGCTGCGACCGCAAGACCGATCGCAACCCCGTTCGCCGCCAGACCGAAATCAACCATGCCGCGGGCCGCCCTTTCCGTCAGACGACCACGACATCATTGCCCGGCGGTTCCGCATAGAGTTTTTCGACAAGCGCCGCGCGGCGCCCAAGCGCGACCGCCTGATTGATATAGCCCTTGTCGGTGAGTTCGCCCGCATCGACGCTTGGCGGCTCGACCATCAGGAGCGCTCGCAGCACTCGCGTGCTGGAGCCCGGATTGCCCTTGTTGTGGGCGGCAAGCCCTTCGGCAAGGCGGGCGAGCACCGCCGGGTGATGAACGAGATCTTCCACGGCAAGCGACTGGTCGCCTGCAATGTTGCGGCAGGCAGGAATGTTCGGGAAACCGAGAATGCCGATCCAGGCGCGGTCGAGACCGGCGACGAGCGCATCGGCCAGTACGCCATTCGAGCTTGCAACGACATCCACGCGGAGCTTGCCCGCGCTCACCCATGTGCCGGTCGAGAGCTTGAAGTCCTCGGCGACGCGGCCATCGAAGACGAGACCTTCTTCCGGACGATCGGGATCGACGAAGCGGGCACCGTCACCCAGCCGGTAGAAGCCCTCCTCGTCATAGGCTTCGGCGGTTTTCACAGGGTTCTTGTGATAGCCCCTCGTGATGCAGTCGCCGCGCACTCGCACCTCGAGCTTTTCGCCGACGGGAGCGAGTTTCAGTTCGACGCCCGGCAGCGGCAGGCCGAGAAGCCCCATGCGCTCGGTCGGCCAATGCACGTTGCAGATCGTCGGGGCGGTTTCGGTCGCGCCATAGCCGGACGAAAACACGATGCGCTCGCCCGCGACACGGATCGCGACCTGCTGGATTCGTTCATAGAGGTCCTGGCTCAGCGCCGCGCCGCCATAGGCAAGCGTGCGAAGACGCGAGAAGAAGTTTCTCGCCAGCGCCTCGTCGTTTTCGAGTTCGTCCACCAGCATGGTGTAGGCGGCGGGAACGTTGGAATAGGCCGTCGGCGCAATCTCGCGAAGGTTCTGCACCGTTTCGGCGAAGCCGCCGGGAACGGGACGGCCGCCATCGATATAGAGTGTGCCGCCGGAAACGAGGAGATTGTTCAGGATCGCATTGCCGCCGAAGCAGTGATTCCAGGGAAGCCAGTTCAGCAGCACAGGCGGCTCGTCGCCCTCCTCCTCCACATTCACGCTGCGCGGCATCACCGAATTCACGCACATCATGCGCTGCGTGGTGATGACGGCTTTCGGCATGCCGGTGGAGCCGGAGGTGAAGAGGTACTTCGCCACCATGTCGTAGTCGAGGCGCGCAAAGCTCTCCTCGACCGCATTGCCCGGCGCCGTTTCGAGCAATGCCGAGAACGGCGTGCCCATCGAACCGTCCACTGTGACGAGCTCGACGCCGTCGAGCGGAAGGGCGGCGAGACCGCGCGTGAAGGGAGCCACCTCCTGCATGAAGATGAGCTTCGGTTCGACGAGATCGAAGACATAGCGCAGCTTGTCGAAATCCGAACTCATGGTGCTGTAGGACGGAGAGACCGGCGCGACAGGGACGCCCGCAAGGATTGCGCCATAGGTCATCAGCGCATGTTCGATCGAGTTGCCGGAGAGGATCATCACCGGCGTCGACTGGTCGAGACCGCGGTCAAGCAGCGCCTGCGCGATGGCGTTTACCTTCGCATTCGCCTGCGCGTAGGTGAGCAGATCCCACTCGCCGAAGCCTTCCTTCGCCGGGAGCCGCTTGCCGAGCCAGATGCGGTCCGGTGCGTCCGCTGCCCATTTGCGGATCGGCGCGATCAGGTTTGCGGGCGTCTCACGCAGCGGATGCGGATTGCGCAGCAGGATGGAGCCATCGGCGCGGCGCTCCACTTCCACCTTGCGTTCGACATATTTCGGATCGCGGAAGGGCGGCAGATTGAGGTCCAATGTCGTCGCGCTCCCGTCAGGCGTTTACATCGACAATGGCGCGGCCGCGCACCTTGCCCGCCAGAATGTCCTGAGCGAGCTTCGGCACGTCGTCGAGCTTTGCGCGGAAGCTCATGGCTTCGAGCTTCTTCATGTCGAGATCGGTGGCGAGGCGGCGATAGGCTTCCTCGCGCTTTTCCTTCGGTGCCATGACGCTGTCGATGCCGGCGAG
>JAJLKS010000226.1:0-1064 GCA_033838765.1 Alphaproteobacteria bacterium | reverse complement strand
TCGGCCTCAAGTCCCTTCTCGTCACGAAAATCCTTCCAGACGCCATCGACGGGCTGCACACCTGCGGCGACCGCCCCGAGCAGCGTCAGCGTGCGGGCGAGCTGGTAGGGGCCGGTGTAATTGCCATTCTCGTCCTTGTTGTCGCGCGCGCCGAGCGCGGCGGCGAGGTCTTCGGCGCCCCAGGTGAGAAAAGCGAGACGTTCATGTGCGCCCGCATAGGTGCCGAGAGTGAAGAGCGAGGCGGCAGTTTCGGTCGCCACGCAGCCAATGCCGATTTGCTTGTCGCCGCCCATCCTGTCGATGCGGGTGCCGACCTTCTTCACGCAGTCGCCGGAAAGTGTTTTCGGCACGACAATGAGATCGGGCCTTGCCGGGATGACGGCTTCGAGATCCTTCTCCCAGAATGGCGTGTCGAGGGCATTCATGCGGACAATGATTTTCGGGCCGCTGCGATCCGCCGTTTTCAGATAGGCGGCGGCTGAATGGCGCGCGGCCTCCTTGGCGGAGAGGGCAACCGAGTCTTCAAGATCGAGGATGATGGCGTCCGCGCCGCAGCTTGCAGCCTTCGACAATTTCTTTTCGCTGTCGGCGGGAATGAAGAGGAAGGAGCGCATCTCTCAGCCTTCCTCGCTTTTCGCGATCATGAAAGCCTGGCGCGTGCAGGAGGCGACTTCCTCGTCCCGCTGGTTGAAGGCCTTGTGCTCGAAGGTGACGATGCCGGCCTTGGGCCGCGACTTCGAGCGCCGCTTCGACATGACGCGGGTTTCGATGCGGAGCGTGTCGCCGTGGAAGACGGGTTTCGGGAATGTCACATCCGTCATGCCGAGATTGGCGATGGTGGTGCCAAGCGTCGTGTCATGCACCGAAATGCCGATCATGAGGCCGAGTGTGAAAAGGCTGTTCACCAGCGGCTTGCCGAATTCCGTTTCGGTTTCGGCATAGTGATGGTCGAGGTGCAGGGCGGCCGGATTCATGGTCATGGTGGAGAAGAGGACGTTGTCCGTTTCCGTCACCGTGCGCCTGATCGGGTGCTGGAAGACATGGCCTTCCTCGAATTCCTCGAA
>JAJLKS010000225.1:0-1797 GCA_033838765.1 Alphaproteobacteria bacterium | reverse complement strand
GCGGTAGGCGCAGCGGCGGGCGATCTCGATCGTGTTCGTGGCCGCTTCCGGCAGGTCGGCGAAAAGCGCGAGCATTTCGGCCTGCGTCTTGAAGCGGTGTTCGGGTGTCAGGCGGCGGCGGTCGGCCTGCACGACATAGGCACCGCCCGCAATGCAGATCAGCGCGTCATGCGCCTCATATTCCTCTTCCTTCGTGAAATAGGGCTCGTTCGTGGCGACGAGAGGAATGCCGTGGGCATAGGCGAAATCGACCAGCGCCCCCTCGGTCTGACGTTCGGACGCCATGTCATGGCGCTGCAGCTCGATATAGAGGCGGTCGCCGAAGACGGATTTCAGCTTGAGGAGAAGCGCCTCGGCGGCGTCCTTCTGACCCTGTTCGAGGAGGCGGTTCACGACACCGTCCGGCCCGCCGGTGAGACAGATGAGCCCTTCGCCAAACTCCGCGAGGCGGGCGAGCGAAACCTGCGCCGCCTCGCCCGCATCGGGCTCCAGGAAGGCGAGGCTCGAGAGCTTCATGAGGTTCTGGTAGCCCTGCTCGTCCTTCACCAGCAGCGCAAGGACACCAGGCGGGTCGCGCCGGGCGGGGCCGCGCGAGGGCTCTTCCGGCTCATCAAGACGGATTGGGAGGGTGCAGCCGGTGATCGGCTGGATACCCGCATCCGACATGACTTCCGAAAATTCGAGCGCGCCGAAAAGATTGCCCGTGTCGGTGAGCGCCACCGCCGGCATGCCATCCGCCTTGCAGAGCTTGGGAAGCTCCTTGATCCGTATCGCGCCCTCAAGGAGCGAATAGGCGGAATGGAGACGGAGATGGATGAACTGGGGCATTGAATCGGCCATGCGTCATTGTCGGGCGCGGAAGCCTGAGAGTCACGGACGGTGCCGCGCCCGAGGCCACGAAAGCTGTGGACAACAATGCCCGCCGCCTCAGCCGACCATGACCTCGGCGATGTGAATCCAGGTTGTGGTGGCCCAGAGGAAGGCGCCGATGGAGACGAGCCCCGCCACATCCTTCACCCATTCCCGCGCCTCACCTTCGGAAGCCCTGTTCCAGATCGCACGCATATCGAAGCCCTCCAGATATGTTCCCTAAATGTTCTTGATTGTATGTTGTCGTTTTGTTCTCATTTGTCAAGGGCTGCGACCTGCGAAATTTTCCGGGGCGGGAATGCGGTCAGTAGCGGGCGAAGACAGTGCGGGTGCCGGGGCCGAACAGGACCACGTCATAGGGTTCGGTGTGTCCGTCCATTTCCATGCCGGGCGATCCCATGGGCATGCCGGGGACGGCAAGGCCTGCGGCTTCGGGGCGTTCCCTGAGAAGCCGGGCGACATCCGCCGCCGGCACATGGCCTTCGATGGCATAGCCGCCGATCAGGGCGGTGTGGCAGGAGGCGAGGTCCGCCGAGATGCCATGGGCGGATTTCAGGGGTTCGAGATCGTCGAGCTCGGTCACGCGGACGGCAAAGCCCGCCTCGCGCATGTGATCGACCCAGGCCGTGCAGCAGCCGCACCATGGCGTCTTGTAGACATCGAGCGTTTCGGAGGCGGCATTGGCCGGGAAGCCGGTCGCCGCGAGCGCGGCCGTGGCCAGGGTGGAAAGTAGGAATGTGCGGCGTGAGATCATTGGGTGCCTCCTGTGAGGTGGAAGAATAAACCTTCCAGCGGGTGGATGCTCAAGCCCCCTTTGCCTCATCCGTTCAACAGATGACGTCACGGCCCGATTTATTCGGGCCGTCCACGTCTTTGCGGCAATCCGTTAAAGCAAGAAAGACGTGGATGGCCCGGCCAAGCCGGGCC
>JAJLKS010000224.1:0-9118 GCA_033838765.1 Alphaproteobacteria bacterium | reverse complement strand
TCCGTCTCAAGCGAGAAGGCATTACCCGTTTCCTCGGCGCGCGCATGAACCGGCTGCCGCACCAGCGCCAGAAACTTCTCTGCCGCGCCGCGCGGCTGACCGTCATTGAGACGTGTCGTCCATCCTGGTGCGGGCAGCGCCGAGGCAGCGGAGAGGGCAGCGCTGAGGGCTTCCTCCGCGAGCTTGTCGTCCGCGATGAGATCGCCCACACGCTCTTCGAGACCGCGTCCGCGCCGCCCGCGTTGACCTTCCGCACCGCGAATCCAGCGGCGAAGCTCCGCCGTTTCGAGTGCCGAGAGCGATGTCGAAAAGGCGCTGTCCGCCGCATCGAAAATATGATGGCCTTCATCGAAGACGAAACGCGTACGAGCCTCGCGCCCGTTCGGTACTTCGTCTTCCGCGCCGCCGGATGCATCCCCGGCCGGTTCCGGTTGCGGCGGCTTTGTCAGCACGCCCATCGTCTGGTCGAGTGCCGCCTGGCGCATGACGAGCGCATGGTTCGCAACCACGATCTCCGCCCGCCTCGCCTTGCGGATCGCCCGTTCGATAAAGCACTTTCTGTAGTGCGGGCAGGCGGTATAGACGCATTCGCCGCGTCTGTCCGTGAGGCCGGTACGTCCCGTTGCCCCGCCAAGCCGCGCGGTGAGCCAGGCCGGGAAATCGCCGCCGACCATGTCGCCATCGCGGCTTGCCATTGCCCAGCGCGCGACAAGACCGACAGCTACGGCATTGCCCCCAAGCGCGGCGCGATCTGCCATCTCGGCGAAATTGAGCAGACAGAGATAGTTCTCGCGCCCCTTTCGGATCACCGCCTTTTCCGCTTTTTCGGCGGGATCGGGGTAGAGGCGGGTCAGCTCCTGGTCGAGCTGACGCTGCAGGTTCTTCGTATAGGTCGAGATCCAGACCGTCCCCTTGTTGCGCTCCGCCCAGAGGCTTGCGGGCGCGACATAGGCGATCGTCTTGCCGATTCCCGTGCCCGCTTCCGCGAGAACGACATGCGGTTCGCCCGCCCGCTCGCGTGGCGCGAATGCCGCGCTTGCAAGCCCGGCAAATGCGACCTGCCCGGGCCGCGCTTCTGCATACTCGCCTGCCAGTTCGGCAAGCCGCGCCTGCGCCTCCGCCTCGGTGACAGGCAGCGAGCCTGCAGGCGGCAGCGGCGCGCGCTCCTCCCAATCGGGAAGTTCGTTCCAGATGTCGAAACCGCGCGATGCAGGCAGGCCACCTTCGCGCCCTGCCGTGCCTCGAAGCGCATCGCGAAGCGCGGCAACGACGCCCGGCCCCCAGGCCCAGCCGGCTTCTGCCATGCGGAAGGCTGTCCGCGCCGCAAAGGGCCGTCCCGGCAGGCGCGGATTCTGAAGCTGCCGGAGGAGGGTGGCTGCCGCCTCGCGGAGCATCATGGCCTGATCTTCGGGCGTGTCGCCTGCCTCGAGACCGAGCGCACGGGCAAGCCCCTCGGCGGTTGGCAGGCATGGTTCGGCAGGACGGACAAAGGCGAAAAGCTCCATGAGGTCGAGAACATGCGGTCCCGCCTCGCGGAATGCCCTGCCTCTGGCTATGCGCCGGGAAGTGAAGCCGGCATGGACCAGCATCACGGGGTCCCGTTCGATAAGCCTCAGCGCCTCATCGGCCGTGAACTCCTCGATCTCGCCATCCGGCGACACTGCGACCGCGCCGCCGCCGCGTCCACGCGCGGGCACCAGTGCCACGGCGTCGGGCAGCATCGGCCCGGTACCGGGCGAATCGGGAGGAGGAGTGTCGGCCATCGCGGCGCAGTATAGCCGGGCGCGGCGTGAAGCCTACCGCCGGCGTCGGGCCTCAGGCGGCGAGGCTTGGATAGGCCTTGGCGAGCGCACGCCAGGTCGCCGTGATCTTCTGTTGCAACCGGGGCACCGAATGCAGGGCGGCTTCGGCTTCGCCCTGCGCGAGCGCCGAGTCGATATCGCCCGCGACAAGAGCGACCGCCGTAAGACCTATATCCGCCGCCGCAAGCCGCAATTCGCGGGCATGATTTGAAAGAGCCTCACCGTCACGCAGCCCGCGGGCCTTGTCGATTTGCCGGTGAATCGCGAGACCGCGGTCGAGCCCGGCCACGAGGTGGTTGGTGATATGGTTGCCGCCGAGCCGCTGCTCGAGTTCGTAGAGATGGTCGAGATCGATAAGGCGCTCGGGTGCAATCTTGCGCACCGGTTCGTCGCTCTGTCGAAGAGATGCGATATAGTCGGCCGCACCGCCGGGTTCTGCCGGCAGCAGGAACCAGAAAGTGCTCCCCTGACCGGGCGTGCTGTCGACGCCGATATGGCCGCCCATCATCCTGACCAGCCTCTCGCTGATCGGCAGTCCAAGACCGGCACCGGCCGCCTTTCCGGCGAAGCGGAAGTCGCGTGCGTCCGCTCCCTGCGCAAAGGCATCGAAGATCCGCCGGCGCGCATCGTCCGTCAGGCCGGGGCCTGTATCGGTCACGGAAAAGCGGAACAGAGTTTCGCCTTCGGGTGTCTTGAGCGTCGAAATGCGCACCACGACGCCGCCCTGATAGGTGAACTTGATGGCATTGCCGACAAGATTTGTCAGAACCTGCTTCACCCTGTCCGGATCGGCCACCATGCTGGCGGGAACATCCATGCCCTTGTCGAGTTCGAGAGAGAGCCCGCGCGCGACTGCCTGATGACGCGTCAGCCGGACAATGCCAGCGGCAAGTTCGGCCGGATTGAAACTGCGCGGCTTCAGTTCGAGTGAATGCGCCTCGATTTCCGAGAAATCGATCATGTCGTCGATGAGACGTCGCAGAAGCTGGCTCGTCTCCTCTACCGAGGCGGCAATTTTCATCTGCGTATCGTTCACCGCTTCATCGGCAAGGTACATCGCCATATTGCGAAGGCCGTCGAGCGGCGCGCGTACTTCATGGCTGATGATGTCGAGAAACTCCTGCTTTGCCTGCATTGCCGCCTTTGCGCGCGCCTCGGACTCCTCTGCGTCGAGGCGCCGCTGTTCGCTTGCTGCATGGGCGCGGTTCATGCGCTCCACGAGATCGGCATTCTCGAAACGCAGGCGGAAGGCTTCGCGGTAGCCCTCATTGACGCGCCTCGTCCAGCCGGCGGCAGTGACGAAGAACATCGCGGCAAGGACAACCGTTGCGAGGGACAGGGGTTCCGCACGCCACAGCAGCATCACCGTGACAGGCAGGCAGGAGGCGATTGCATAATAGACGACGGCAGGCGGATAGTTCGCACGCGATACCGCGGTCGCCATCACGAGTGTCGCAAGCACGAGGATATAGAAGATTTCATGTGCGAAGCTCGACCCCGGCAGCCAGAGGATCGACCCGACGCCCCAGGTCGCGCCGCTGATGAGCGTGACCAGCGCATAGCGGTGCGCCCATTTCATGGCATTGGGAACGGCATCCGGATCGGCCCGGAAACCGGCCCGCACGCGGTCGAATGCGATCTGGGCAACGAGCTGGATCGTGAGCACGACCGGCAGGGCCCAGACCGGTGCCGTGTCGAAAAAAGCGAGGCCGACGATCAGGATTCCACCGAAAATCGTCCACCGGCTTGCCTCGCCAAGCGCAAAAAGCAGGCGCACCTGTTCGGCGTCGATCCGCGTCTCGATGGGGTAGGTGCGGCGGACAGCGCCAATCTCGGGAATGGCGTCCTCTTCCGCCGGAACTGACCTTGTCGGAAGGTCTGCCTCGCTAGGCCTGTTCACTTTTCCTGCTCCCGGCGTGTTGCCACAAGACGCTACGATATGGCCCTGCCGGACGGGGCCTGAAATGCCGCCCGCACCGGTATCCTTGCCCGCGCCGCATTGACTGGGGGGTGCCCAAAGCATAGGGTCCGCGCGCTTGACAAAGCCTTAAATATTCATTGCCGGGTAGATTAGATGTCCGCCGACGCGTCCGCCATAGCCACGTCCGAACTTCTTGAAGCCGCCAGGGCCAGCAAGGCCTGGCCCTTCGAGGAAGCACGGAAAATCGTGGAGCGGATCGAGAAGCGCGGCGAGCCGAACCCTGTGGTCCTCTTCGAGACCGGTTATGGACCTTCGGGCCTGCCCCATATCGGCACGTTCGGCGAGGTCGCGCGCACGACCATGGTGCGGCGCGCGTTCGAAATTCTCATGCCGGGGGTCAAGACACGCCTCCTCTGTTTCTCGGACGATATGGACGGGATGCGCAAGATTCCGGACAACGTGCCGGACCGCGCCTTTCTGGAGCCCTATCTGCACAAGCCGCTGACCTCGGTTCCAAACCCGTTTGGCGGCGGCTACGAGAGCTTCGGGCATCACAACAATGCAATGCTGCGGCGCTTCCTCGATACGTTCGGATTCGAATATGAATTCGCAAGCGCGACCGACTACTACAAGTCCGGCCGCTTCGACGAGATCCTGAAGCGCGTCGCCGAGCGCTATGACGACATCATGGCGATCATGCTGCCCTCGCTCGGGCCGGAGCGCCGTGCAACATATTCGCCTTTCCTGCCGATCTCGCCCAGGACAGGCCGTGTGCTTTATGTCCCGATGAAGAAGGTGAATGCCGCCGAGGCAACCATCACTTTCGACGACGAGGACGGCGAGGAAACGACGCTCCCCGTCACCGGCGGCCATGTGAAGCTGCAATGGAAGCCCGATTTCGGTGCGCGCTGGGCAGCGCTCGGCGTCGATTTTGAAATGTTCGGCAAGGATCACGGGCCGAACATGGGCATCTATGACCGCATCTGCCAGGCGCTTGGCGGCCGGCCGCCGGAACATTTCGTCTACGAACTTTTCCTCGATGAAAAGGGCGAGAAGATTTCGAAGTCGAAGGGTAATGGTCTCACCATCGACGAATGGCTGACCTATGCGCCGACCGAGAGCCTCGCGCTCTACATGTTCCAGCGCCCGCGTCAGGCGAAGAAGCTCTATTTCGATGTCATTCCGCGCGCGGTCGACGAGTATTATCAGCACCTTGCCGCCTATCCGCGGCAGGACTGGAAGGAGCGTCTGGGCAATCCGGTCTGGCACATTCATGGCGGCAATCCGCCTGCGATCGAACTGCCAGTTTCCTTCGCGCTGCTGCTCAACCTCGTCAGCGCCTCGCATGCTCATGACAAGGCCGTGCTCTGGGGCTTCATCTCGCGTCATGCCGCAGGCGTCACGCCCGAAAGCCACCCGGAACTCGACAGGCTGGCGGGTTATGCGATCCGCTACTTCGACGATTTCGTGAAGCCCACCAAGGTATTCCGCACACCGGATGAGGTGGAGGCGTCAGCCCTCGCCGCGCTCTCCGAAAAGCTCGCCACCTTGCCCGCAGAGGCCGACGGCGAGGCGATCCAGAATGCCATGCTCGATGTCGCGCGTGGCATCGAACGGTATCAGGACCACACCAAGAAGAGCCCGGAAGGCGGCCCCGGCGTTTCCGTCGCCTTCTTCCAGACGATCTATCAGGTGCTGCTCGGGCAGGAGCGCGGACCGCGCTTCGGTTCCTTCGTCGCGCTGTATGGCATCGACAATACGCGCGAACTCATCCGCCGCGCCCTGACGGGCGAGGATCTTTCGAAGGACTGAGGCGGGCTTACTGGCTCGCCCAGATGATCCGTGCAATCCACAGAATGTCCTGAGGCTTCAGGATGCGCGGATCATGCGCCGGATTGAACGAGTGAAGCTCTATGCGCTCGCGCGTCCGCCGCATGAGTACCTTTGCCATGACTTCGCCTGCAACGGTTTTCACCACCACGCGGTCGCCGCGCCGGACTTCCGCAGCCGGAGAAACGACGATGACATCGCCCTCGCGATAGAAGGGCTCCATGCTGTCGCCGGTCACTTCCAGCGCATAGGCATGTTCGTCCTTGATATCTGGAAAGGCGGCCTCTTCCCAACCGCCGCCGATCGGAAAGCCGGCATCGTCGAAATAGCCGCCGGCCCCGGCCTGCGCAAAGCCGATCAGCGGCACGCGGTTGGTGCGGGGCTGACCCTCGCCGGCAAGAAATTCCTCCGGGTCCGTGCCGGTGGCTTCGAGAATGCGCGACAGGCTTTCCGTGTTGGGCCAGCGCGGCCGGCCTTCCGCCGTCACGCGCTTCGACTTGTTGAAGGTCGTGGGATCGAGCCCTGCCGCCCGGGCGAGGGCAGACGCCGTCATGCCGTGGCGTTCGGCCAGCGCGTCGATCGCAGCCCAGATGCGGCCATGCGAAAGCAGGCGGGGCATGGGGTCGGTCCTCTTGCCAGATGGACGGGGAGTATGGCACAGGATTTAATTCCCATCCATAGTCTTGTCGCTCCCACCCGGCCCCGCTAGAGTGCCGCCCGCATCCGGAGACCTGCCTCGTGCCTTCAAGTAGCAGCCTTATCTACAAGATCGTCAGCGAACATGAATGGATCGCCGCCGAGGCGGAAGGTCATTTCATCGGGTCCGCCGTCGATATCGACGATGGCTTCATCCATTTCTCGACCGCATCCCAGGCGGCGGAGACGGCCTCGCGCCACTTCTCAGGCCGCAAGGGCCTGCTTCTCGTCGCGGTGGAAGTGACAGCACTCGGCGAGGCGCTGAAATGGGAGCCCTCCCGTGGCGGCGCGCTTTTCCCGCATCTCTACGATGTGCTGCACATCGAAGCCGTGCGCCGTGTCGATCCGCTGCCGCTCGATGAGGATGGCGCGCATATCTTCCCCGACCACATGATGGCGGAGGACTGAGGACATGGATCTTTTCCCGCTCGCCCGGCCCTTCATGAGCCTGATCGATCCCGAGACGGCGCATCGTCTCACCATCCGCGCGCTCCGCATGGGGCTAGGCCCCCGGCAGAAGCAGCCCGATCCGGTATCCCTGTCCATCGATCTCTTCGGGCTGCACTTCGAGAATCCGCTCGGCATCGCCGCCGGTTTCGACAAGAACGGCGAAGTGCCCGATGCAATGCTGGCGATGGGCATGGGCTTTGCCGAAGTCGGCACGGTGACGCCCCGCCCGCAGGCCGGCAATCCGCGTCCGCGCGTCTTCCGCCTGCCGCTCCACCGCGCGGTCATCAACCGGCTCGGCTTCAACAATGAAGGCCATGACGCGCTGAAAAGACGCCTCGTCGCGCGGCGCGGGAAGAGCGGTATTGTTGGCGTCAATATCGGCGCGAACAAGGACGCCGCGGACCGAATTGCGGACTACGAGGCAGGCATTCGCACCTTCGACGGGCTTGCTTCCTATTTCACAGTGAACATTTCCTCGCCCAACACGCCGGGGCTCCGCGCATTGCAGAACAAGGCGGAACTCGAAACGCTGGTCTCCCGCGTTCTGGCCGCGCGCAATGCGGATAGGGCGCGCACGACACCGGTGCTTCTGAAGATCGCGCCGGACCTTGGCGCCGAGGAGCTTGCCGATATTGCGGATGTTGCGCTGCGTCTCGGCCTTGACGGCATCATCGTTTCCAACACGACGATAGCGCGCGAGGGTCTGGTCTCCGGTGTGAATGCGACCGAGACCGGCGGCCTTTCCGGTGCGCCTCTCTTTTCCATGTCGACCCGCGTGCTTGCCGAGATGTTCAGGCTCACTGGTGGCCGCATCCCGCTGATCGGCGTTGGCGGTATTTCATCAGGAGAGGATGCATACTCGAAAATCCGCGCAGGCGCCTCACTGCTTCAGCTCTATTCCGCTCTGACCTATGAAGGGCCCGCCCTGGTCGCGCGCATCAAGGCGGATCTCGCCGCGCATCTTGCGGCGGACGGCTTCGCCAAACTGAAGGATGCTGTCGGCGCGGACGTGAAGCTCTAGCTGAACCTGCAAAGGAGCCAAGTCAATGGCACGCCCCACCATCTACCACAATCCGCGCTGTTCGAAATCGCGGCAGACGCTGTCGCTCCTCGAGGAGCGCGGGCTTGATCCGCTGATCGTCGACTATCTGAAGGCGCCGCCAAGCGCGGTCGAGCTTCAGGCAATCCTGAAGAAGCTGAAGATGAAGCCCCGCGATCTCATGCGCAAGGGCGAGGCCACCTACAAGGAACTCCGTCTCGACAACGAAAAGCTGACGGATGAAAAACTCATCCGCGCGATGGTGGAAAATCCCATTCTCATCGAGCGCCCGATTGTCGTCATGGGAGCGAAAGCCCGAATCGGCCGGCCGCCGGAAAGCGTGCTGGAGATATTGTGAGCCTCACGCAATGCCGCGGCGCATTTGCGGAAAGTAGAAGCCGAGCGAAAGAGCGCGCATCAGGCTGAAGCCTGTAAGCGCCGCCCAGAGGCCGTGATTGCCATAGGGCAGAAAAAGCCACCAGAGCGCGAGGAAGAGAAGGCTCGAAACAAGCGCGGCATTGCGCATCTCGGCGCTCCGGGTAGCGCCGATAAAGATTCCGTCAAGCTGATAACACCAGACCGAAAGAACCGGCAGCAGCGCAGCCCAGACAAGATAGATGCGCGCCGTCTCACGTACCTCCGGATCGAGCGAGAGGAAGTCGATCGCCACGCCGCCAACGGCGAACATCGACAGGGTAAGCAAGACGGAAACGCCTGCGGCCCAGAGCGTCGAGAGCTTCGCCGCCCGATCGAAGCCGCGAATATCGCGCGCGCCCGCCGCCTTGCCGGTGAGCGTTTCGGCGGCAAGCGCGAACCCGTCCAGGAAGAAGGCGCAGGCCGTCACGAACTGCAGCAGGATCGAATTGACCGCAAGAATGACGGTGCCTGCTTCCGCGCTCTTCGCCGTGAACCATGAAAAGGAAAGCAGCAGCACGATCGTGCGGATCATGATATCGCGATTGACGGCGATGGTCCGTGCAAGGTGCGCCGCATCGAGAAGCCGGACACGGCTCCACACACCCGGATAGAGCTTCAGAGCGTGAGCGGCGGCCGCAAGACCGAGGATCGCTGCGGAGACTTCCGCAATCAGCGTGCCGGCCGCGATACCGGTGATCCCCCAGCCGAGCCCGAGCGCCAGCCAGATATTGAAGACAAGATTGACGAGATTGAGGAAAACCTGCAGCACCAGCGCAGTCTTTGCGCGGCCAAGCCCGATGAACCAGCCGGCAATGGCGTAATTCGCAAGCGCCGCGGGCGCGCTCCAGATGCGGATATCGAAATAGAGCAGCGCGAGCCGCTCTACCTCTTCGCCGCCATCCAGAAGATTGAAGGCGATGAGCGCAATCGGCCATTGCAGCAAGATGAGCAGACATCCGATAG
>JAJLKS010000223.1:0-3210 GCA_033838765.1 Alphaproteobacteria bacterium | reverse complement strand
AATCACGCCCGCGCAAACCCCTTCGCCGAAATAGCCTCTCGGCAGACTCGGGCGGAACGGCTAGCTTGCCCGGTGCCGCCATCCTGCGGTCCCTGCCGGAAGCCTCATCTTGACCCTCACCGTCACCCTTGCCGTTCTTGCCTCCGCGCTTCTCCATGCGAGCTGGAATGCGCTGGTGAAGACCGGTGCGGACCGGCTGATGACCATGGGCTGGATCGCGGCCTCGACCGGGCTGGTGGCGCTGCCGCTCCTTTTTTTCGTGCCTGTGCCGACGCTCGATGTCTGGAAGATACTGGCGCTCTCCTTCGTGCTCCATGCGGGCTACAAGCTCTTCCTCGTCAAATGCTACGAGCATGGCGATTTCGGCCAGGTCTATCCGCTGTCGCGGGGACTCGCGCCCGCCATCGTGACGGTGGTCGGCGTCTTCTGGCTCAAGGAAATCCTGCCCACCGCGGCCTTTGTCGGCATCGGGCTGATCGCGCTCGGGATCGTCAGCCTCGCCTTCCGCCGGACGAATGGCGCGGGGCTCCCGAACGACCCGCGCGCGCTCGGCTATGCGCTCGTCACCTCGCTGTTCATCGCGGCCTATACGCTGAATGACGGCGTGGGCGGACGGGTGGCGGAAAACCCCCATGTCTATGTGATCTGGCTCTTCTTTTTCGACGGTCTCATCTTCTTCCTCCTCGTGCTTGCGCGGCGGGGCCGCAAATTTCTCGTACCGCAAAAGGCAATGGCGCTCGGTTTTGCCGGCGGCGTCATGTCGGTGATCGCCTATTGGCTGGTGATCTGGGCGATGACGCTGGCGCCATTGGGCCCCGTCGCGGCGCTGCGCGAGACGAGCGTCGTCTTCGCCGCGCTCATTTCCGGCTTCCTGATGAAGGAAGGCCTCGGCCCACGCGCAATCGCCGCCGCCTGCGTCGTCGCCGCTGGCGTCGTATTGCTCAAAGTCTAGGTACAATTCCGGAGATGGATAAACAGGTGGGGATGAGCGTGACGCTGTTCAAGATGTCACGCTAAATTATTCCGCATGCGGAAACATGCGAAAAACTTATCCCCGGTTTTGTCAGAGCAGATTGACCGACAGACCCTCATCCGCGCCCATCATGATGTTGAGGCACTGCACGGCCTGGCCCGAGGCGCCCTTGCCGAGATTGTCGAGCAGCGCCGCAAGCCGCACCTGTTTCGTCTTCTCGTTGCCGAAGACGAAGAGCCTGAGATTGTTGGTGCCGTTGAGTTGCTCGGGGTCGAGCTTCGTCATGGCGGCGCTCTCGGCGAGCGGCGCGACGGAGACGAAGCGCCGGCCCTCATAGGCCGCGCTCAGGACCTCATGCACCTTTGCAACGGAAGGCGCGGCAGGCAGCGCCCAGAGCTGCAGCGGCGCCTCGACGATCATGCCCTGCGCATAGCGCCCGACATTGGGCGCGAAAAGCGGCGGATGGGCGAGGCCCATGTTCTTCTGCATTTCGGGCACATGCTTGTGCGCGAGCGAGAGCGCATAGGCGCGGTAGGCCTCGAGCGTGTAGCCGGGGGACGCCTCGTCCTCGAACTCGGCGATCATCTGCTTGCCGCCGCCCGAATAGCCCGACACCGCATTGACGGTGAGGGGCCAGCCTTCCGGCATCAGCCCCGCCATGACGAGCGGCCGCACCAGCGCGATCGCGCCGGTCGGGTAGCAGCCGGGGTTGGTGACGCGCATGGCGCCCGAAATCTCGCGGCCCTGCTCGGAGGACATTTCCGGGAAACCATAGGTCCAGCCATCCGCGACGCGATGCGCCGTCGAGGCGTCGATGACGCGGGTGGTCTTGTTTTCGATCAGCGAGACGGCTTCCTTCGCCGCATCGTCCGGCAGACAGAGGATGACGATGTCGGCGCTGTTGAGCGCCTCCTTCCGCGCGGCGGCGTCCTTGCGCTTGTCTTCGCCGAGCGAAATGAAATCGAGATCGGCGCGCCCGTCGAGCCGCGCCCGTATCAGGAGCCCCGTGGTGCCCACTTCGCCGTCGATGAAAACCTTCGTGGTCATGTTTCAACTCCACCGCACACCCGTCATGGCCCGGCTCGTCCGGGCCATCCACGTCTTTGGCCGCAAAAAAGAAAGACGTGGATGACCCGCATAAAGCGGGTCATGACGATTATAGGGAATACGCATGGGGCATGCGGCCCAACAAACCGTATATGCCCCAAAAACAAAAAAGGCGCTTCGTGGGAACGAAGCGCCTTTCCGTGAACCCCGTGAGAGGGATCAGCGCTTCGAGAACTGGAAGCTGCGGCGGGCCTTCGCCTTGCCGTACTTCTTGCGTTCGACGGTACGGCTGTCGCGCGTGAGGAAGCCTTCCTTCTTGAGCGCGCCGCGCAGCGCCGGCTCGTAATAGGTCAGCGCCTTCGAGATGCCGTGACGGATCGCGCCCGCCTGGCCGGAGAGGCCGCCGCCCGTCACCGTGCAGGTGATGTCGTACTGCTTCTCGCGCGCGGTCACGACCAGCGGCTGGTTGAGGATCATGCGCAGAACCGGACGCGCGAAATAGCGCTCCAGCTCACGGCCATTGATGCTGATGCGGCCGGAGCCCGGCTTGATCCAGACGCGGGCGACCGCGTCCTTGCGCTTGCCGGTGGCATAGGCGCGGCCGAACTTGTCGAGCTTCGGCTCGGCGGGCGCGGCCTCGGCGGAACCGTCCATCGCGCCCTTCAGGCCTTCGAGAGTGGTTGTTTCGGACATGCTCACGCGCTCCTGACGTTCTTGCGGTTCTGGGCCGCGAAGTCGACCTTCACGGGCTGCTGCGCCTCATGCGGATGATCGGCACCACCATAGATGTGGAGATGGGTCATCTGCCGGCGGCCGAGCGGACCGCGCGGGATCATGCGCTTCACCGCGAGTTCGAGAACGCGCTCCGGGAAGCGGCCTTCGAGGATGCGCTTCGGGCTCGTTTCCTTGATGCCGCCGGGGTGGCCCGTGTGGCGGTAGTAACGCTTGTCGTCATACTTCTTGCCGGTGAACTGCACCTTGCCGGCATTGATGATGATGACGTGATCTCCGCAATCCATGTGGGGCGTGAAGGTCGGCTTGTGCTTGCCGCGCAGGCGGTTCGCGACGAAAGACGCGAGACGGCCAACGACGACGCCTTCGGCGTCGATCACGATCCACTTCTTGTCGATTTCGGAGGCTTTCGCGGAATAGGTCTTCATGGGCGAAATCCCGGGCATCGTTAAAAGGCT
>JAJLKS010000222.1:0-3595 GCA_033838765.1 Alphaproteobacteria bacterium | reverse complement strand
AGCGGGTGTTCTCGAGCACGAGAACGCTGCCCGCCTTCATGGCGTCGGCCGCCTTTGCCGGCGTCTCACCGATGCAGTCATTTGCGAAACTGACGTCCACGCCCACGAATGGTGCAAGCGCATCGGCCACGGGCTTCAGCGAATATTTCGCATCCGGCGCGCCTTTGGGGCGGCCGAAATGCGACAGGACGATGACCCTGGCGCCGCGGCCTGCAAGCTCCTTCAGCGTCGGCGCGACGCGCTCGATGCGCGTCGCGTCCGAAACCTTGCCATCCTGCATCGGCACATTGAGGTCCGCGCGGACAAGAACCCGCAAGCCATTCAGGCCCACGGCAGTGAAAAGATCGTCAAGCGTCTTGTGCGCGGACATCTTCGTTCTCTCTTCGCTCAGAGCAGCTTGCCCATCGCGACAGCAGTGTCGCTCATGCGGTTCGAGAAGCCCCACTCATTGTCGTACCAGGAAAGTACGCGCACGAGCTTGCCGTCGATGACCTGCGTCTGCGTGAGGTCGAAGGTCGAGGAGGCGGGGTTGTGGTTGAAGTCGATCGAGACATTCGGCTCGTTGGTCGTGGCAAGGATGCCCTTCAGCGGGCCCTTGGCGGCTTCGACGATCGCGGCATTCACTTCTTCTGCCGTCACCTTCTTCTTCGCGGTGAAGACGAGGTCGATCACCGACACGTTCGGGGTCGGCACACGGATCGAGGTGCCGTCGAGCTTGCCCTTCAGTTCCGGCAGCACGAGGCCGACGGCCTTGGCGGCGCCGGTCGAGGTCGGAATCATGGAGACACCGGCGGCGCGGGCGCGGCGCGGGTCCTTGTGCAGCGTATCGACGGTGTTCTGGTCGCCTGTATAGGCATGGATCGTCGTCATATAGCCCTGTTCGATGCCGCATGCCTTGTGCAGCACCTGAGCGACAGGCGCGAGACAGTTCGTCGTGCAGGAGGCGTTCGAGACGATCTTGTGGCTCTTCTTCAGGTCCTTGTGGTTCACGCCATAGACCACGGTGAGGTCCGCTTCTTCGCCCGGCGCCGAGATGAGCACCTTCTTGGCGCCGGCCGTGAGATGGGCGGCCGCCTTGTCGCGCGCGGTGAAGAGACCCGTGCATTCGAGCGCGATGTCGACGCCGAGTTCCTTCCAGGGAAGCTTCGCGGGATCGCGCTCGGCGATTACCTTGATCGGGCCGCGGCCGAGATCCATCGACGACTTGGTCGTCTTGATCTTGCCGGGGAAGGGGCCGTGAACGCTGTCATATTTCAGGAGAAGAGCGTTGGCGTCGACCGAGCCGAGATCGTTGATCGCAACAACTTCGATATCCTTGCGGCCGGATTCCGCGATGGCACGGAGCACCAGGCGTCCGATCCGACCGAATCCGTTAATCGCAACGCGCACTGCCATTTCTCTGTTCTCCTGAGCGAGGGTTAGGACTTGTCTGCGAGGCGGGCTTTCGCCGCGGCGACAGCCGCCTCGGGGGTGATGTTGAAATGCTTGTAGAGGTCGGATGCCGGTGCCGATGCGCCGAAGCCGTCCATGCCGATGAAATCGCCATCCGGGCCGATATAGCGGTCCCAGCCGTAGCGCACCGCCGCCTCGATCGCGATCTTCACCGTGCCTTCGCCCAGCATGTCCTCGCGGAATTCGCGCGACTGCCGGTCGAAAAGATCGAGGCAGGGCATGGAGACGACGCGCGCCGGAATGCCGTCCTTTTCAAGGAGCTTCTGGGCGGCCAGCGCGATCTCGACTTCCGAGCCCGTTGCGAGCAACGAGACTTCCGCCTTCGACGAGGCGGGCGAGAGTTCATAGGCGCCGCGTGCGCAAAGATTCTTTTCGGAATATTCGGTGCGGACGGCAGGCAGGTTCTGGCGCGAGAGCGCGAGAACGGACGGCGTGCCCTTTGTTTCGAGAGCAAGCTGCCAGCATTCCAGCGTTTCGACGGCATCGGCCGGGCGGAACACATGAAGATTCGGCATGGCGCGCAGGCTGGCGAGGTGTTCGACAGGCTGATGCGTCGGGCCGTCCTCGCCAAGACCAATCGAGTCATGCGTCATGACATAAATGACGCGCTGGCCCATGAGCGCCGAAAGGCGGATGGCCGGGCGGCAATAATCGGTGAAGACGAGGAAGGTACCGGAATAGGGAATGAAGCCCTTGTGGAGGGCCATGCCGTTCATCGCGGCGGCCATGCCGTGCTCGCGGATGCCGTAATGGATGAACGATCCGGAGAAGTCCTCCGCCGTTACGGCCTTCTGTTCCTTCGAGCGCGTGTTGTTCGAACCCGTGAGGTCCGCAGAGCCGCCGACCGTTTCCGGCAGGGCGGCATTGATGACGTTCAGCGCCTCCTCAGAGGATTTGCGCGTCGCCCATTTCGGCTTTTCCGCAACAAGTTTTTCCTTGTAGGCGGCAATGGCCTTTGCAAAGCCAGACGGCAGCTCACCGGAAATCCGGCGCTCGAAGTCGCTGCGTTTGTCTGCGGGCAGTGCGGCAAGACGCCCTTCCCAGGCCTGGCGGTCTTTCGCGTGCCGAAGCCCGGCGATCCGCCAGGCATCGAGCGTTGCGCTCGGAATGGTGAAGGGGTCGGCCGACCAGCCGAGTTTTTCACGGGCGAGCTTGATCTCGTCGTCGCCAAGCGGCGAACCATGCGAGGAGGACTTGCCCGCCTTGTTGGGTGAGCCATAACCGATGACCGTGCGGCAGGCGATAAGGCTGGGCTTGTCCGACTTCCTGGCCTTTTCGATGGCAGCTGCGATCTCGCCCGCGTTGTGGCCGTCGATACGCGTTGCGTTCCAGCCTGCAGCTTCGAAGCGCTTCAGCGCGTCGCCCGATTCCGACAGCGAAAGCGCGCCGTCGATGGTGATTTCATTGTCGTCATAGAGAACGATCAGCTTCGAGAGCTTAAGATGCCCGGCAAGGCCGATCGCCTCATGGCTCACGCCCTCCATGAGATCGCCGTCCGAGGCGAGCACATATGTATAATGATCGGAACTCTCGTCGCCGAAGCGGGCGGCCATCATGCGTTCGGCAAGCGCCATGCCGACGGCGGTCGCAATGCCCTGGCCGAGGGGGCCTGTGGTGGTTTCAACGCCCGCCGCGTGACCATATTCGGGATGGCCGGCAGTGATCGAGCCGAGCTGACGGAAATTCCTGATCTGCTCGATCGTCATGTCCTCATAACCGAGCAGATAGTTCAGTGCATAGAGAAGCATCGAACCATGGCCGGCCGAAAGCACGAAGCGGTCGCGGTCTGGCCAGTCGGGCTGGCGGGGGTCGATCTTCAGGAATTTGGTGAAGAGGACGGTCGCGATGTCGGCCGCGCCCATCGGCATGCCCGGATGGCCGGAATTGGCCTTCTGCACGGCGTCCATCGCCAGCGCGCGGATGGCATTTGCCATGGCCTCATGCGAGGCACCCGATGCGGATTTGGATTTCTCGGCGGCGGATTTGTCAGTTGGCGTCATGTGTCACTCGAATTGCCCGGACCGGGCGCTGGGCGGGCAGGCGCAAGCGGCTTTCCGCGCCAGCGCATCGACGATTCGAAACGAACGCGCCTGCATGAGCGCTGGCGACACAGCCGGCCGCCTGTGCGCCGAAGCCGATGGCA
>JAJLKS010000221.1:0-3779 GCA_033838765.1 Alphaproteobacteria bacterium | reverse complement strand
CGAGGCGGACGTTGTAATATTCGGCGCCGCGGCGCTGGATTTCCTCGATGGTGATCTTGCGGTCGTTGGAGCGCAGGAGATCGCGCAGCACTTCCTGCGCCATATCGAGGGTGATCGGGCGGCCAACCAGCGAGGCATAGGCCACGACGCGTTTCAGCGCGCCTTCAAGCTCACGCACATTGGAGACGATGCGGTGGGCGAGGAATTCGAGCACGCCGGGCGGGATGGCAACAGGGCCGTTGCGGCTCATCATCTCGTCGGCCTTGGCCTGAAGGATGCCTAGACGCAACTCGTAGTCCGTCGGATGGATGTCGGCGGCAAGGCCCCAGCCGAGCCGCGAGCGGATGCGCTCCTCGATGCCGTCGAGATCGGACGGCGAACGGTCGGCCGAAATGATGACCTGACGGTTGTGATCGATCAGCGCGTTGAAGGTGTGGAAGAATTCTTCCTGCGTAGAATCCTTGCCGGAGATGAACTGCACATCGTCGATCATCAGCACGTCGACGGAGCGGAACTGCTGCTTGAAGGCCATGGTGTCCTTGAAGCGCAGCGCGCGCACGAACTGGTACATGAACTTCTCGGCCGAGAGGTAAAGCACCTTGCGCTCGGGATGGCGCTTGCGGATTTCCCAGGCAATGGCGTGCATCAGATGGGTCTTGCCAAGGCCAACGCCGCCATAAAGGAAAAGCGGATTGAAGGTGACGTCCGTTGCTTCCGCGACGCGGCGCGCCGCAGCATGCGCAAGCTCGTTCGACTTGCCGACGACGAAGGCATCGAAGGTGAAACGCGGGTCAAGCGGTGCGCCGACGCCTGCATCCTCGAAGCCTTGCGGCACGGCGGGCGAAAGCACCACCTCCTCGCGCGGCAGCGGCGCTGCAGCCTGCTCCTCGCGGGCGGCGGCTTCTTCCTGCTGCGGCCGCGCTTCCGCGCGCGGATCGGAATGAACGACGATATCGACGCGGACGAAGGAGGCGTCTTCTTCCTCCCAGAGCTTCGACAGGCGATCCGCATAATGCGAGACGATCCAGTTGCGGATGAAGCGCGTCGGCACGGAGAGCATGACGCGGCCATCATCGACGCCGATCAGATCGACCTGCTTGAACCAGCTGTTGAAGGTTGCCTCGCCAAGTTCGGCATGAAGGCGAGCGCGGACGCGGCGCCACTGGTCGGCAAGCGTCATGACGGACGACGCGCGGATGCGCGAGCCCCCTTCGGAAGGAAGCGGCATGTCCGACACCTCGCGCGACTGCCTTTCTGCCGATGCTGGCCTCATCTGTTCCTCTTCCAAACCCTTAGCCTCTTCAATTCTGCCCGGGACCCTCGATCAGGCATCCCGGCCGCCCCATTATCCGGCTTTCGCCGCCTCACCTCTCCCGGCATTGCGCCGCATGCCGGTCAGGACTGCGCCCATGGAAGGTCCGCCGCCTTCCAGCCGTTCTGCGCGCCGCGATGCCGCACAGCATCGAGATCGCCTTCGAAGCCGCCGGCAATGTTGTAGCAGCGGCCAAACCCCACGCCCGTCATCGCAATCGCCGCCGAGCGGCTGCGCGCGCCGGAGCGGCAGAGAAAAAGCACAGGCGCATCTTTACGCGCCTGGCCAAGAGTCGAGGATAAGTCCGCGACGAAACCCGGATTGAGCGCCATGGTCGGATAGAGCTGCCACTCCATCAGCACCGGCTCCTTGCCGGCGGCCGAAAGGTCAGGCAGGCCGACAAAGGACCACTCGGCGCGGGTGCGCACATCGACGAGAACGGCGTCGGGATTCTCCTGGAGGACGCGCCAGGCCTCCGCAGGCGTCACGTCACCGGCATAATTGCCGGGCATTGCCCCGACAATCTCGGGCACACCGCCCTTTTCCGACTTTTCCGACATGCTCACCCCGCCGCTCACTACCCAATGGCCCCGATCCGGAACGGCGCTCCCCCGAACGCCGGACACAAGACATCCGCCCGCACAAGGGTCATAGCGAACTTACCCCGGCTCGTCACTGGCAATCTGTCTGGATACTTTGGTTTTTCCCGGGCGGGAAGAAGAAATACTGTATTCGCTAAATTTTTACTCGAAAATCACAGTATTCATCGGCCCCGCTGAGGTTGTTAAACATACCGGCTGGACCCCTGAAGGGCAAGCGGAAGAATCGCATGCGTCACAAAATTTTTGCCTCTGTGACACCTCGCGCGCACCCAAGATGATGTAGTGCATGCAACGCACACACACATCGAAACGCGCAAGTGCCCGCGTGTGAAGTGTTTTGTCTTGCGCGACATTCACGCGCGCATTCTGTGGTTGCGGCGCGTCACGAATTCACTGCGCACACGAAACGAAAAAGCCCGCGAAAATTTTCGCGGGCTTTTGATACGCATGTATCGAAGCAGGACATCGCCGCTTGCACGCGGCGAAGAAATGCCTGTCAGGCAAGCGCTTTCACGCGGGCCGCAAAACGCGACACCTTGCGCGAGGCAGTGTTCTTGTGGATGACGCCCTTCTGTGCGGCGCGCATGATCTCCGGTTGCGCAGCGCGGAACGCGCTCTCGGCAGCAGCCTTGTCGCCGCTCGCGATCGCTTCCTCGACCTTGCGGCAGAAGGTGCGCATGCGGCTGCGGCGGTCGCGGTTCACTTCCGTGCGCGCGGCAATCTTGCGGATCGCCTTCTTTGCGGATTTCGTATTCGCCATCGAACTTCGGGCCCTTGTCGGCAGCCTGCGAACCCGTGCGGTCCCGTGCTGCGAAAACTGTCGGTTATTAAAGAAAGGCGGCTCGCGCTTCCGCACAAGCCGGCCCCTCGAAAGCCGGGTTTATACGCGCCGTCCCCCCATTCGTCAACCGGACTCGCAAGCGGGACAAGCAGAGGCAAAAAGCCCGGTTTCCCGCCGCTTTCCGGGTGCTTTTCTCAGCGGTTGCGGAACTGCGGCTTCCTCTTCTCGACGAAGGCGGCCATGCCTTCGGTCTGGTCCTCGGTCGCAAACATGGAATGGAAGAGCCGCCGCTCGAAGCGCACTCCTTCCGAAAGGGTGGTTTCGTAGGACCGGTTGACGCTTTCCTTGGTCATCATGGCGATAGGGAGAGACATGTCCGCAATCGTCTGCGCGGTTTTCAGCGCATCATCCATGAGCTGATCTGCGGGCACGACACGGCTGACGAGACCCGAGCGCTCCGCTTCTTCGGCATCCATCATGCGGCCGGTGAGGCACATTTCCATCGCCTTCGACTTGCCGACAAAACGGGTGAGACGCTGCGAGCCGCCTGCGCCCGGCATCACACCGAGCTTGATCTCCGGCTGGCCGAATTTCGCGGTGTCGGCGGCGATGATGAAATCGCACATCATGGCAAGCTCGCAGCCGCCTCCCAGCGCATAGCCCGCGACGGCAGCGATGACCGGCTTGCGGCAGCGGGTGACGCGCTCCCAGTTCGCTGTAATGAAGTCTTCCTTGTAGACGTCCATATAGGACTTCGGCTGCATCTCCTTGATGTCGGCGCCGGCCGCGAAAGCCTTTTTCGACCCGGTGATGATGATGCAGTGCACGGCGTCATCGGCCTCATAGGCATCGAGCGCAGCCGTCAATTCATCCATCAGGCCCTTGTTGAGCGCGTTGAGCGCGTCCGGGCGGTTCAGCGTGACGACGCCGACCGCGCCTTTCTTTTCAACCAGAATGTTCTGGTAGGCCATGACTCTCTCCCTGTCGTTCAGGATGCAATTCTTAGGTATGTATGACTTATTGGGGCGTGATCGAAAACCGCACTTCCGTCCGGCTGGGGGAGAGCGGCACGATCTGGATTTCA
>JAJLKS010000220.1:0-2343 GCA_033838765.1 Alphaproteobacteria bacterium | reverse complement strand
GCGAGAAGGCCGCGGTGCTCGCCGCCGCGCTCAAGCGCGTCAACAAGGAGCGCGACCGCCGCGGGATCGAGGCGCAGGACGCCGCCTGACGCGGATCAGCGCCGCCCGAACAGCCGCTCGATGTCGGCGAGCTTGAGCTCGACATAGGTCGGGCGGCCGTGATTGCACTGGCCGGAATGGGGCGTTGCCTCCATTTCGCGCAGGAGCGCATTCATTTCCTCGGCGGTGAGCCTTCGCCCTGCCCTCACCGAGCCGTGACAGGCAATGGTGCCGCAAACTTCTTCCAGCCTCTCCTTCAGCGACAGCGCTTCGTCGAGTTCTGCAAGATCGTCGGCAAGGTCGCGCACAAGCCCCTGCACATCGAGCTTGCCGAAAATCGCAGGCACCTCGCGCACAACGACGGCGCCGGGACCGAATGGCTCAAGCACAAAGCCGAGTTCTGCAAGGTCGGCCGAGCGCGCGGCGACACGTTCGGCCTCCGCCTCATCGAGATCGACCACTTCGGGAATGAGCAGTATCTGACGGGCGACGCCCTTTTCCGCCATGGCCTTCTTCATGCGCTCATAGACGAGACGTTCATGCGCGGCATGCTGATCGACGATGACGATGCCGTCTGCCGTCTGCGCGATGACATAGGTCTCGTGCAATTGCCCGCGGGCGACCCCAAGCGGCATTTCCGGCGGAGCCTGCAACGGAGCGGGCAAGGATGCATCCTCGACACGGGCGGCATGCCCGCCGAGATCTGCAAAAGCGCCCTGCCAGGCGCTGGCATTCTCGGCAAAGCCCGGGCGCGACGGCACCTGCCACTGCGCTGAGGTTGCATGATAAGGCGCATGTGACGGCGATTGCATTTCAGGACGGAGGGCACCGAGCGCCGCGCCTGCCACCGTTGTCGCGGCGCGGTGGCCCGCCTCCACCAGCGCGCGCTTCAAGGCGCCGACGATCAGCCCGCGCACGAGACCGGCATCGCGGAACCGCACTTCCGCCTTGGCGGGATGCACATTCACATCGACATCGCGCGGATCGATTTCAACGAAGAGCGCGACAGCGGGATGCCTGTCACGCGCCAGGAAGTCCGCATAGGCGCCGCGCACCGCGCCGACAATCAGCTTGTCGCGCACCGGACGGCCGTTCACAAAGAGATATTGCATCTGGGCCGTGCCGCGATTGTAGGTCGGCAGACCGGCAAAACCGCGCAAGCCTATTCCCTCCCGCATCGCATC
Source organism: Alphaproteobacteria bacterium (assembly GCA_033838765.1). Classification (GTDB taxonomy): domain Bacteria; phylum Pseudomonadota; class Alphaproteobacteria; order Parvibaculales; family Parvibaculaceae; genus Parvibaculum. The sequence goes on along the minus strand of JAJLKS010000220.1, from coordinate 1,120 downwards.
GATCGCCAGCGCATTCTGCTCGAAATCGCGGCCCATCACGGCACCCAGCCGCGCCAGCCGGCCGCCCTCCCCCGGCAGTTCCGGTTCGAGGCGGAGCATGTTGCGCCCCCCGCCTGTGAGCGTGAAGCCGGCTTCCGGATGCGCCATGGCAAGGCGCTTCACGACATCGGCGACAGCCTGCGTTTCGGCGCGTTCGCTTTTCATGAATTTCAGGCGGGCGGGCGTCGCATAGAACAGATCGCGCACCTCGATCTGAGTGCCGCTGCGGCCGGCCGAAGGCTCGACCGCACCGACCCGGCCGCCTTCGACAAGGATACGATGCGCCGATGCGCCGTCGCGCGGACGGCTGACGATCAAAAGCCGCGCCACCGCGCCGATCGAAGGCAGCGCCTCGCCACGAAAGCCGAGCGTTGCAATGTCATGCAGGTCTTCGCGGCCCTCGTCGTCCAGCCGGAGCTTCGACGTCGCATGACGCTCGACAGCGAGCGCCATTTCGTCCGCATCCATGCCGATACCGTCATCCACAATGCGGATCAGGTCGCGGCCGCCCCCTTCGATCAGAATATCGATATGGCGGGCGCCGGCATCGAGCGAATTTTCGACCAGCTCCTTCACCGCACTTGCCGGGCGCTCGACCACCTCGCCTGCGGCGATGCGGTTGATCGTTCCCTCGCTGAGGCGGCGGATGCGGCTCATCGCGATCAGGCTTTCCCTTCGGCGAGATATGCCTTGGCGAGGAGCTTTCCCTCCTCGACTGCCGGCTGATCGAACGGATCGACGCCGAGCATGCGCCCGGCGATGATCGTTTCCAGCATGAAGTGCATGAAGAGCGCGCCGAGCGTCCGCTCATCGAGCGCGGAGAGCGCGAAACTGCGCACCGGCCGTCCATTCCTTGCCAGCGTATCGGCGGTCGCGCGCTGTTCGGCATCGACGAGATCGCCCACCTTGTGCCCGCCAAGGAAGGCGAACTCCGTCTTCGCGGCAAGTTCGGCGAGCGCGTCCGGCCCTTTGCCTTTCGTGTCCGTCAGGAACATGGTGAAGAGCTTGTCCCTGGGGCCGGCGAGCCAGAGCTGCAACTGGCTGTGCTGGTCGACCGGGCCAAGTGCACGAACGGGTGTCG
>JAJLKS010000219.1:0-6433 GCA_033838765.1 Alphaproteobacteria bacterium | reverse complement strand
GCGCGGGCGGCGCAGGAGGCGGGTCTTGCGGGTCTTGAATTCTATCGCGGTATTCCGGGCTCCATTGGCGGTGCGCTTCGCATGAATGCCGGCGCCTATGGCGGCGAGACGAAGGACATTCTCGTGGAGGCCATTGCGATCGACCGCAAGGGCAACCGGCATGTGCTGAAGAATGAAGACATGAAGTACCGCTATCGCCATAGCGGTGCGGCGGAGGATCTGATTTTCGTCGAGGCCGTGTTCGAGGGCAGGCCGGGAGAAAAGGACGAGATCCTTGCGCGGATGAACGAGATCACCTCGTCGCGCGAGGCGACGCAGCCTGTCCGCACCCGCACCGGCGGTTCGACCTTCAAGAATCCCGAAGGCCACAAGTCGTGGCAACTCATCGATGCCGCAGGCTGCCGCGGCCTGAAACGGGGCGGGGCGCAGGTGTCGGAGCTGCATTGCAATTTCCTCATCAATACCGGCGATGCGACGGCGAGCGATCTTGAAGCGCTTGGCGAGGAAGTGCGCGCCCGCGTAAAGGAGACGAGCGGTGTCACGCTCGAATGGGAAATCAGGCGTATCGGTGTGGCCGAAGGAGGGGACATATGAGCGGCAAGCATGTCGCCGTCCTCAAGGGCGGCTGGAGCGCGGAACGCGAAGTGAGCCTCGTTTCCGGCAAGGGTTGTGCCGAAGCGCTGAAGGCCCATGGCTATCGCGTGACCGAGATCGATGTCGGCCGCGACATTGCCGACCAGCTTCTCAAGGTGAAGCCCGATGTCGCCTTCAATGCGCTGCATGGGCGCTGGGGCGAAGATGGCTGCATCCAGGGCCTGCTCGAAATTCTCCGCATTCCCTATACGCATTCGGGCGTGCTTGCCTCGGCGCTTGCCATGAACAAGGAGCGGTCGAAGCCGATGTTCCGCGCAGCGGGCCTGCCCGTCGCGGAAAGCGTGGTCGTGCCGCGCGCGCAGGCGGCGCTCGGGCATGTGATGGACCCGCCTTACGTTATCAAGCCAGTCAGCGAGGGCTCTTCCGTCGGCGTCTTCATTATCCGCGAAGGCGACAACCGGCCGCCCGCCGAACTCACATCGCCGGAATGGAATCTCGGCGACGAGGTGATGGCAGAGCGCTACATCGCAGGCCGCGAACTCACCTGCGCCGTGATGGGCGAGGAAGTGCTGGGCGTGACGGAGATCGTCGCCGCGACGCAGTTCTACGACTATGAGGCGAAATACAAGGCAGGCGGTTCGCGCCACATCATCCCGGCGCCGATCGATGCAGATACATATGCCGAGGTGCAGCGCGTGACGCTCGCCGCGCACAAGGCGCTTGGCTGCCGGGGCGTTTCCCGCGCCGACTTCCGCTTCGATGATACGCGGCCGGGCAAGGGCGAGCTCATACTTCTCGAAGTGAACACGCAGCCCGGCATGACGCCGACATCGCTGGTGCCGGAACTCGCCGGGCTTGCCGGCTACACCTATGGCGAGCTTGTGAGCTGGATGGTGGAGGACGCCTCATGCGACAGGTAAAGGCCCAGTCGCGCACGGGCGTCCGTACGGCGCCGAAGCGGAAGACGAAAATTGCTCCGGGCAAGCGGCGCAATGCGAGCGCGATGAGTACGTTCGGGCGCCGCAAGGAGCGTCCGGCCGGCCGACTCGCCGGGTGGCTCGAAAGGCTGCGCGAAGGCGACTTCGCGACGCGGCCCTTTACCTGGGGTGCGGTGGCGCTGATCGCGGCGGTCGGCATCTACGGCTTCGGCGTCGGCGGGCATGCCCAGGCCATGCGCGATGCGGTGAGCGACAGGGCGAACCAGCTTCTCGCGCTGTCCGGGCTGTCGATCCAGGATGTGCGTGTGATCGGACGTTCGCAGACCCGCAAGGACGAATTGCTTGCCGCGGTCGGCGTCGAGCGCGGCGATCCGATTTTCGGCTTCGACACGGAAATGGCGCGGCAGCGCATCGAACGGCTGGGCTGGGTCGAAACGGCGACAGTGACGCGGCTTCTGCCCGACACGATCCGCATCGAAATCTCGGAGCGCGAACCCTTTGCGTTGTGGCAGCGCGGCGGCGAGTTGTCGCTGATCGATGCAAGCGGGCGGCCGATTACGGATGAGGGTGTGCAGGACTTCGCGCATCTGCCCTTCATCGTGGGCTTCGGCGCGCCGCGCGCCGCACCCGAACTCCTCAATCTCATGCGCGACGAGCAGCCGCAGCTTCTCTCCCGCGTGCGCGCTTTCGTGCGTGTCAGCGACCGGCGCTGGAACCTCCGCCTTGAAAACGGCGTCGATGTGAAGTTGCCGGAGTCTGGTGTCGCCAATGCGCTTGCCATGCTTTCCATGCATGACAGCAAACACAGGATCCTGTCGCGCGATATCGCGGCCGTCGATCTGCGCCTGCCGGACCGCGTGACGGTCGAACTGACGGAGAGCGCAATGGCGGGCAATGGTCTCGCGACGGAAGCAAAAGCAAACAAGGGCGTTGCGGGGCCGGGGCAGGCCACGCTTGGGGGCAATACATGAATATGGTCTCTCTTGGATCACGCAGTTTTCAGGGGCGTCCGGTGGCGGCCGGCAGGTCCGGCACGATTGCGGCGCTCGATGTCGGGTCGAGCAAGATTTCCTGCTTCATCGCGAAGATCGAGCCGGGCCGCCTTGCGAACGGGCATGCGCCGGTCCGCGTGATCGGTATCGGGCATCAGGTCTCGCGCGGTATCCGCGCAGGCGCCGTGGTGGACATGGATGCGGCGGAAGAGGCGATCCGCGTCGCGGTCGATGCAGCCGAACGCATGGCGGGCGTGACGATTCGCGATGTGGTGGTCGGGTTCTCCGGTGCCGAGCCCAAAAGCCAGACGGTCGGCGTGCGGGCGTCCATCTCGGGCGGCGAAGTGAGCGACCAGGACGTGTCGCGGCTCATCCATCATGCGCAGACGAACTTCCAGCCGGAAGGCCGCGACGTGATGCATGCGATTCCGACGAACTATTCCGTCGATGGCAGCCGGGGCGTGCGCGATCCGCGCGGCATGTTCGGCGAGAAGCTCGGCGTGGAAGTGCATATGGTGAGCGTGCTGCGCGGCCCGCTGCGCAACCTCGAACTCTGCATCGAACGCTGCCACCTTTCGGTGGCGGGCATTGCCGTGTCGCCCTATGCGAGCGGGCTTGCCTGTCTTGTCGAGGACGAAATGGACCTCGGCGTCGCCATGATCGACATGGGTGGCGGCACGACCTCGCTCTCGATCTTCTTCGAAGGCGCGATGGTCTATTGCGATTCCGTGCCAATTGGCGGGAATCACATTACCAATGATATCGCCCGGGGGCTCTCCACGCCGCTCGCACATGCGGAGCGGATGAAGACGCTTTACGGGAGCGCGCTTGCGAGCCCGTCGGATGAAAGAGAAATGATAGACGTGCCGCAGGTGGGGGAAAGCGATGCCGATTCGGCCAACCATATTCCAAGGTCGATGCTGACCGGCATCATTCAGCCTCGTCTGGAGGAAACGTTCGAACTGGTGAGGGACAGGATGGAGGCGAGCGGCTATGGCCGGCTCGCGGGCAGGAGGGTGGTGCTGACGGGCGGCGCCGCGCAGCTCAACGGCGCGCGCGAACTTGCCTCACGCATGCTCGACAAGCAGGTGCGCGTCGGACATCCGCTCAGGGTTACAGGCCTTGCGGATGCGACGGGTGGTCCTGCCTTCTCCACATGTGCCGGACTTCTCACCTATTCGCAGATCTCGCCGCTTGAAACGGCGGGGGCCGGCGATGAGGACGACGCCGCGCAATCGCGCGGACATATCCGCCGGTTCGGGCGCTGGCTGAAGGAGAACTTCTGATGCAGTGCGCAAATCGGGGAACGGCCTTCGTTGAACGCGCACTCGGGCGGCTTGCGGCGCCGCCCGGCTCAGGGGCTGAAGAACCGCCGCCACGACGACGATGTGCGGCATCCCCGACCCCGGTAACCCAATTCGCTCCCAGGAGGCAGTCATGAGCATCAAACTTACGGTTCCCCAGACGCAGGAACTCAAGCCCCGTATCACCGTCTTCGGCGTGGGCGGCGCCGGCGGCAATGCCGTCAACAACATGATCGAGGCGGGCCTCGAGGGTGTCGACTTCGTCGTCGCCAACACGGACGCCCAGGCGCTGGCACTGTCCTCCGCGGAACGGCGCATCCAGCTCGGCGCGTCGATCACCGAAGGCCTTGGCGCCGGGTCGCGGCCGGAAGTCGGCTGTGCGGCGGCCGAAGAGGCGCTTCATGAGATCGTGGAGCACCTGCAGGGCGCCCACATGGTCTTCATCACCGCCGGCATGGGCGGCGGCACGGGCACGGGCGCTGCGCCGGTCATCGCCCGCGCGGCGCGCGAGCACGGTATTCTCACGGTCGGCGTCGTCACAAAGCCGTTCCAGTTCGAAGGCTCGCGCCGGATGCGGCTTGCCGAAGAGGGTATCCGCGACCTGCAGCAATATGACGATACGCTCATCAACATCCCGAACCAGAATCTCTTCCGGGTCGCGAACGAGAATACGACCTTCGCCGATGCCTTCGGCATGGCGGACCAGGTGCTGCATTCGGGCGTGGCGGGCATTACCGACCTCATGATGAAGCCGGGCCTCATCAATCTCGACTTCGCGGACGTTCGTACCGTGATGAACGAGATGGGCAAGGCCATGATGGGCACGGGCGAGGCGAGCGGCGAAAACCGCGCCATCGAGGCAGCCGAAGCCGCGATCTCGAACCCGTTGCTCGACGAAGTGTCGATGAAGGGCGCCAAGGGCGTGCTCATCAACATCACGGGCGGCATGGACCTCACTCTTTATGAAGTGGACGAGGCGGCAAACCGTATCCGGTCGGAAGTCGACCCGGATGCGAACATCATCGTCGGTTCGACCTTCGATACCTCGCTCGACGGGCGGATGCGCGTGTCCGTCGTCGCCACGGGCATCGAGGCGGCGGAAGCCCAGCTTGCTAAGACGGAAGCGCCTGCGGCGCAGGTCCGTGCCGTTGCGCCGTCGCGGATTGCCCCGGTTCAGGCACAGGCCGTTCGCCATGTCAGCCCGGTTCAGGCGCAGGTGGAGCAGATCGAGGAGCGGATGACGTCCGCCGAGACTGCCCAGCCCGAGCTCGATATCGAGGAAGAGGCGCCGAAGCTGCCGGTTTCCGGCCAGTTCGATCCGAAGGAGTTCGAGGCGGAAGTCATCATCCACAAGCCGGAGCCCCGCCAGCAGGCGGTGCGCAAGCCGGAGGCGCCGGTGATTGCGGCCGCTGCCGTGAAAGCGGAGCCGAAGGCCTCGACGCCCTTCATTCCGGGCGATCTCGACCGGGTGCAGACGGGCAGGAGCGATCTTCCGTCCTTCCTCGGCCAGAAGAGCCAGCCGGTTCAGGCCTCGCGCGTGCCGAAGAAGGGACCGAGCTTCTTCGAGCGCCTGACGGGCGGACGCCGCAAGGACGCGGAAGACGAAGCACAGGCCGCGCTCCAGCAGCCGCGCCGGGAACCGACGGCGGCCCAGCGTCCCGCTGCCCGTCCGGCCGCCGAGCAGGTTCGCCAGCAGGAGAGCCTTTCGCCCTCCACCGAGAGCCGCCTCGTGCAGCCCTCGCATGAGGAAGAGCAGCTCGAGATCCCGACCTTCCTGCGCCGTCAGGCAAACTGAAGCGCCGGTTTCCGGGCTTTCTCAAGGATCGGCCCGCCCGTCTGGAGACGATCTCCGGCGGGCGGGTTTTTCTATTTTAGATCAATGGGTTATCCGGCCGTTAAAATGGTAACAATCCGTAAGAAACTGTTATTTGAGGCAGATTCCACGCACTGCTAGAACCTTTCCAAGCGGACCGGAGGGGGCAGGTTTGCTTGGGGGTATCCAAAGGTGTTCAGAGTGCCGAAATCAGAATTCGAAACCATCATGCTGGAAAATGTTCGGCGCGACCGTCGCGTGCGGGCCATTGCCTTTCCGCAGAAGACGCTTGCCCGCCCCGTTGTGATCGACGGCGTGGGGCTTCACAGCGGCGCGGATATCCACATGGTGCTTCACCCCGCGGAAGCCGACCGGGGCATCGTGTTCCGGCGCACGGATCTCGTGTCGCAGGGCCGCGCCGTCTCCGATATTCCCGCGATCTACGATCATGTCGCCGAAACCACGCTGTCGACCGCGATCGGCAATGAGGCCGGGACGACGATCAGCACGATCGAACATCTGATGGCCGCATTTTCGGCGCTCGGTGTCGACAATGCGCTGGTCGAGATCGATGCGGCGGAAGTGCCCGTGCTCGACGGCAGCAGCGAAATCTTTATCGAAAAGATCGAAGCGGCAGGGCTCGAAAAGCTCGATGCGCCGCGCAAGGCGATCCGCATCCTGAAGCCGGTCGTCGTCGAGGACGGCCTGAAGCGCGCGGCGCTTCTGCCGGGGGAGGGCTTCAAGCTCTTCTTCGAGATCGATTTCGACAATGAAGTCATCGGTCATCAGGAA
>JAJLKS010000218.1:0-4255 GCA_033838765.1 Alphaproteobacteria bacterium | reverse complement strand
ACCCTTACAGGAAGCCCATGCGGCGGGTCCGGCCAGTTGCGCCTGCGGCGGCATCGCCGGTGGTAACGCCCGTTACCACGCGCTCACCCTCTTCAATTCCGGAGACGATCTCCGCATTCATGCGATTGGTGAGTCCAAGTTCGACATTGCGCTCTTCCGGGCCCCGCTCGCCCATCACGCTGACGGTGGCGGTGCCGTCGCGCCCTTGCGTCACGGCGCTCAGAGGCACGATGATCGCGTCTTCCGAGCGGCCGAGCACGAAGAAGACCTGCGCCGTCATGTCCTTCATCAGCCGCCCATCCGGATTGGCGATATCGACAAGAACGGTAAAGAGCACGACTTCATTGACGATTTCCGGTGTCGGCAGGATTTGCCGGACCGTCGAGTTCCATCGCCGCTCCGCCGCGCCGAGCGTGGTGAAATAGACGGGCATGCCGGCTTCGAGCTTGCCGACATCGGCTTCCGCTACCTGCGCCTCGACGGTCATGGTCGCAAGGTCGGACACGGTCATGATGGTGGGCGCGGTCTGGTTCGCGTTGAGCGTCTGACCCTGCAGCGTCTGTTGCGCCGTAACCGTTCCGTCGATCGGGGCATAGATGCGTGTGAAGCCAAGATTTGTCTCGCCGCCCTCGACGGTGGATTTCTGCTGTTCGATCTGTGCCTTGAGCGATCCGATCCGCGCCGCGATGGTTTTCACGGAGGTTTCGCTGGTGTCGAGCACGTCGCGGCTCACCGCGTCTATCTTCGCTAGGTCGAGATTGCGGCCATATTGCCGCCGCGCGAGAACGAGCTCCGCTTCCGCGCCCGCAAGCTGCGACTCGAGATCGGCAAGCCTCGCCCGGGCGGCGGCCACTTCGGTTTCGTAGACCTTGGCGTCGATTTCGGCGAGCAGGTCGCCCTGCTTCACCATATCGCCCAGTTCGACATGCACGCTTTTCAACTGGCCGGAAACTTGCGCGCCCACATCGACATAATTCTTCGGCTGCAATGAGCCGAGTGCCGTCACCGTCTGCTCGATGGTGCCGCGGGTCGCGGGTGCCGTTCTGTAGGAAATTTCCTCGGAACCGAAGAAGAGGCCGGAGACGATCCAGTAGAGGATCAGAGCGGCGGCTGCGATGGCGCCCCAACGCGGGGCTGCCGGGAAGCTGCGCCATGTCGCGCGGAGCCGCACGGCAACATCCTGCAGTCCGGTGGATGGACGGTTCTTCGTATCGCTCTCATATCCCATGCGTCTTGACGGCCTGTCGGAAGCGTCCCCACACCTTAATACGCAGAAAGGCGCCCGATCCGTCGCCGGAAAATGGGCGTCTTCCTGGAAATCGACCGGAATCTGCGAAAAACAAGGGGTTCAGGACACCCGGATCATGCGCTTGCCGACATTGTCGCCTGCGAGCAGGCCGACAAGTGCCTTCGGCGTGTTCTCGAGCCCTTCCATGATGTCTTCCTTGACCTTCAGCTTGCCGGAAGCGACCCAGCCCTGAAGATCGGCAAGCGCCTGATCGTGCTTGTCCTGATAGTCCATCACGATGAAGCCCTGCATGGTGAGCCGCTTGACGACGACAAGGCCCGGAATGCCGCGCGGCCCATGCGCAGGCGCTGCGCCGTCATATTGCGAAACCGCGCCGCAACAGGCGATACGGCCATAATTGTTCATGCCGAAGAGCACGGCCTCCAGAATATCGCCGCCTACATTGTCGAAATAGACGTCGATTCCGTTTGGCGCCGCCTTGCGCAGCGCCTTGCCCACAGGCTCCGCCTTGTAGTCGACGGCGGCATCGAAGCCGAGTTCGTCGGTCAGCAGCTTGCACTTCGCCGCCCCGCCCGCGATGCCGATGACATGGCAGCCCTTGATCTTCGCGATCTGGCCGACGATCGTGCCGACGGAGCCCGCCGCCGCGGATACGACCACTGTGTCGCCCGGTTTCGGCTTGCCGACTTCCAGCAGCCCGAAATAGGCGGTGAGCCCGGCAATGCCATAGACGCTGAGAAGGTGGGAGAGGGGCTCCATCTTCGGCAGCTTCTGCGCCGTCTTTGCCGGCACCGCGGCATAGTCCTGCCAGCCCGTATCGGCGAACACGAGGTCGCCCTTGGCAAAGCCCGGCGCCTTCGCCTCCACGACTTCCGACACCGAGCCGCCCGCCATGACCGTTCCGGCGTTCACGGCAGATCGGTAGGTCGCGCCCTGCATCCATGCCCGGTTCGCCGCATCGAGCGATATGAGCCGGGTCCGCAGCAGCAACTCGCCATCCTTCGCCTCCGGCACCTGTCCCTCGGAAAGCCTGAAATGGCTTTCGGCGAGTTTCCCTTGCGGCGTTTCGGTCAACAGGATCTGGCGGTTCACGGTCATCGGGTCCTCCTCGGAGCTTGTTTGTCGTTGGGGCGAGCCTAGCCGCCCCGGCGCGGGCCTGCATCCCTCAATGCCGCATCGCCCCGTTCATGCCTGAACTATTGTGACTGCGTCCCTCAACGGCTAAAACCGCGAGGCAGAATCCCCATATCCTTGGGGCATAACCGCCCGGAATTGCTTCGAAAAATGACCGACAAGCTCCGTATAGCCCTTGCCCAGTTGAACCCCGTGGTGGGCGATATCGCAGGCAATCTGCAAAAGGCGGTGGAAGCCCGCCGCGAGGCGGAGATTGCAGGCGCGGACCTGATCGTCTTTTCGGAACTCTTCCTGACCGGCTATCCCCCCGAGGATCTGGTGCTGAAAGGGGCCTTCCAGCGCGCTGCCCGCGCCGCCGCAATCGACTTCGCGCGCCAGACAGGCGATGGCGGGCCGGGTGTGCTCATCGGCTGCCCCTGGATGGCCGATGACGGCAAGCTCTTCAATGCCGTCCTCTATCTCGACAAGGGCGAGGTGCGCGGCTATCGCGCCAAGGTCCACCTGCCGAACTATTCCGTCTTCGACGAACCGCGCGTCTTCGACGAAGGGCCCATGCCCGGCCCCTTCGACGTGCGCGGCGTGCGCATCGGCGTTCCCATCTGCGAGGACATCTGGTTCCCGGATGTGGTCGAATGCCTCGAGGAATCGGGCGCGGAAATCCTGCTGGTGCCGAACGGTTCGCCCTACGACTTCAACAAGTTCGATGCGCGCATGCAGCTCGTGATTTCCCGCATCAGGGAAAGCGGCCTGCCCGTGGCCTATGTGAACCAGCTCGGCGGACAGGACGAACTCGTCTTCGACGGCGCGTCCTTCGTGCTCAACGCCGATCTCTCGCTTCCGCTGCAGATGCCGGCCTGGGAAGAGAAGATCGCGATCACCGACTGGACGCGCGGCGACAAGGGCTGGGTCTGCGCGCAGGGCGAAGTCGCGCCCATCGAGGAAAGCGACGAAGCGCTTTATCTGGCGGTGGTGCAGGGCCTGCGCGATTATGTGAAGAAGAACCGCTTTCCGGGCGTCGTGCTCGGTCTTTCGGGCGGCATCGACAGCGCGCTTGTCGCCGCCATCGCCGTCGATGCGCTGGGTGCCGACAAGGTTCATTGCGTGATGCTGCCCTACCGCTACACCTCCTCGGAAAGCCTTGAGGATGCGGAAGCCTGTGCGAAGCTCCTCGGCACGCGCTACGACATCGTGCCCATAGAGGAGCCGGTGACGGGCTTCACCACGGCTCTCGAAAAAATGTTCGAGGGCACTCAGTCGGATACGACGGAGGAAAATCTCCAGTCCCGCGCGCGCGGCGTCATCCTCATGGCGAGTTCCAACAAGTTCGGTTCCATGCTGCTGACCACGGGCAACAAGTCCGAGGTCTCGGCGGGCTATGCCACCATCTATGGCGACATGAATGGCGGCTTCAATCCGATCAAGGATCTCTACAAGACGCGCGTCTTCCGCATGTCGCGCTGGCGCAACGAGAACATGCCGAAGGGCTGCCTGGGTCCGAAGGGCAGGGTTATCCCCGAGCGCATCATCACGCGCCCGCCTTCCGCCGAACTTCGCCCCGACCAGAAGGACGAGGATTCGCTGCCGCCATACGAACAGCTCGACGACATTCTCCATTGCCTCGTGGAGGAGGAGATGTCGGTGCGCGAGATCATCGAGCGCGGACATGATCACGATCTCGTGAAGCGCGTGGAGCATCTCCTCTACATCTCGGAGTACAAGCGTCGTCAGGCCGCGCCAGGCGTCAAGGTCACGAGCCGCAATTTCGGCCGCGACCGCCGCTATCCGATCACCAACCGCTTCCGCGACCGCAGCTAGGCCGCGTCTTTCTGTGGCAGCCAAGCCCGGCCGGGCTGCTGCCGCTCCTGCCACACG
>JAJLKS010000217.1:0-12548 GCA_033838765.1 Alphaproteobacteria bacterium | reverse complement strand
AACCGCTATCCGGGCGCGCGCTGCGATGTGGAAAGCCTCGAATATCAGTACGGCTTTTCCGACGAGATCCAGAAGGGCTGGACCTGGACGGAGCGCTATGCGGCTCAGCCCGAAATCCTCCGCTATCAGAATTATGTGGCCGACAAGCTCGACCTCAGGAAGGACATCCAGTTCGAGACGCGGGTGATGGCCGCGAACTACGACGCACAGAGCGGGCTCTGGACGGTGGAAACCGGCAAGGGAGACAGGCTCAGCACACGCTTCTGCATCATGGCGACGGGCTGTCTTTCCGCCGCGCGCGTGCCCGGCTTCAAGGGCATCGATGATTTCTCGGGCAAGTGGTATCACACAGGCAACTGGCCGCATGAAGGCGTCGACTTCACGGGCAAGCGCGTTTGCGTGATCGGAACCGGCTCATCGGGCATCCAGAGCATTCCGATCATCGCCGAGCAGGCCGCGCATCTCACGGTCTTCCAGCGCACGGCGAACTTCACTCTGCCCGCCGGAAACCGCCCGCTCGCGCCGGACGAAATCGCCAGAACGAAGGAGACGCTGCTCGCCGACCGCGAGCGTGCGCGCCAGACAAGGGGCGGCCTCATCTGCTTCGAGTATAATGAGGCGCTGGCCGAAGAGATGACGCCGGAGGCGCGCGAGAAGGAGCTCGCGGCCCGGTGGACGCAGGGCGGCTTTGCCTTTCTCGGCGCCTATGGCGACCTCATGGCGACGAAGGAAGCGAACGATATTGCAGCCGATTTCGCGCGTGCGCAGATGCGCGCGCGTGTGGGAAAGCCCGGGATCGCCGAAAAGCTCATGCCCTACGATCACCCTGTCGGCGTGAAGCGGCTCTGCCTCGACACGGGCTATCTCGAAATCTTCAACCAGCCCAATGTCGAACTCGTCGATGTGCGCGAGACACCGATCGAGCGTATCACGCAGGCCGGCGTTCTCTGCGGCGGCAAGGAATATGAAGCGGATGCCATCGTTTTCGCGACCGGCTTCGATGCGATGACCGGCGCCATTCTCGGTGTCGACATCACGGGGCGCGATGGCGAAAAACTGCGCGAGAAATGGGCGGCAGGACCGCGCACCTATCTCGGACTCGGCTCGGCGGGCTTTCCCAATCTCTTCTTCATCACGGGCCCCGGCAGCCCCTCCGTTCTCAGCAACATGATCGTCTCCATCGAGCAGCATGTGGACTGGATCACGGACTGCATCTCGAAACTCACCAGTGGCAATATCCGCTCCATCGAGGCAACGAAGCAGGCCGAGGACGAATGGGTGGCGCATGTGAACGAGCTTGCGGCGGAGTCGCTCTATCCGCAGGCGAACTCCTGGTACATGGGCGCGAATATTCCGGGCAAGCCGCAGGTCTTCATGCCCTATCCGGGCGGTGTCGATGTCTATGGGCAGAAGCTCGCCGAAGTCGCCGCCGCGGATTATGAGGGGTTCCTGCTCGGGGCGTGACCGGTGGCCCGCATTTGACAGGCGGGCACCGGGTTCTTACTCAGGCTGAAACGCCATTTCCGGGGCGAGGGAGGCCCTTTCCATGAAAAGCCTGTTGATCGCCAATCGCGGCGAGATTGCCGTGCGCATTGCGCGTGCCGGTTCGGAACTCGGACTGAAGACGGTCGCAATCTATGCCGAGGACGATACGCTGTCGCTGCATGTGCGCGCCGCCGATGAGGCCCTGCCGCTGACGGGGGCAGGCGCGAGCGCCTATCTCGACATTCGTCAGATCGTTGCGGAAGCGAAGAAGGCCGGCTGCGATGCGATCCATCCGGGCTACGGGTTTCTCAGCGAGAATGCTGCTTTCGCGGAGGCCTGCGCGAAGGAAGGGATCACATTCGTCGGCCCATCGCCGGAGGCATTGCGCCTCTTCGGCGACAAGGCGCAAGCCCGTGCGCTTGCGGCAAAGCTTGGCGTACCGCTTTTTCCCGGCACCAACGGCGCGACGGGCCTTGAGGAGGCGCGTGCCTTCATGGAGGCCCATGGCGCCGTTATGTTGAAGGCGCTGGCGGGCGGCGGCGGGCGCGGCATGCGCGCGGTGACCGACCCGAAGGATCTTGCGGAGGCCTATGAGCGCTGCCGCTCGGAAGCGCAGGCGGCCTTCGGCAGCGGCGACATCTACGTCGAAAAGCTCGTTCGCAAGGCGCGGCATATCGAAATCCAGATCGTCGGCGACGGCACGGCTGTCATCGATCTCGGCGAGCGCGAATGCACGCTGCAGAGGCGCAACCAGAAGGTGGTGGAGATTGCGCCGAGCCCGACGCTCGATGCCGGCCTCCGCAAGCGCCTTGTGGATGCCGCACGGACGCTCGCAAGCGCCACAAGCTACAAGGGGCTCGGCACATTCGAATTCCTGATCGACATGGAAGCGAAATCGGCGGAGAGCGCCATCGCCTTCATGGAAGCCAATCCGCGATTGCAGGTCGAACATACCATCACGGAAGAAGTGACGGGCGTCGATCTCGTGAAGACGCAGCTCCGCATTGCGGCGGGTGCGACGCTGAAAGATGTCGGTCTCGCCGACACCCCTGCGCCGCGCGGCTATGCGATCCAGCTTCGCGTGAACATGGAGCGGATGAACGAGGCGGGCGAGGCCGTGCCGACGGGCGGCGTGCTCAATGCCTTCACGCCGCCTTCGGGGCCCGGCATCCGCGTCGACACATTCGGCTATGCAGGCTACCGCACGAGCCCGAACTACGACTCGCTTCTTGCCAAGCTCATCGCGCATTCGCCCGCGCCGGACTACGCGTCTGCCGTTTCGCGGGCATGCCGTGCGCTGAGCGAATTCCAGATCGAGGGCGTGACGACGAATCTTTCCTTCCTGCAAGCTCTGATGGCGCGCGACGATGTTCAGGCAAATGAAGTGCATACTGGCTTCATTGCGGACCATGCCGCCGAACTCGCGAAGGCGGAAGCAGCGCCGGCACGCTTCTTCGCGGGCGGCAATGGCGCGCGTGCCGCTGCCGCAAGACACGTCGAAGGCCCCGCGGGCACGACGCCCGTTCCTTCGACCATGCAGGGCAAGGTCATATCCGTGGAGGTGGCGGAAGGAGCGACAGTTGCCAAGGGCCAGCAGATTGCCGTGCTCGAAGCGATGAAGATGGAACATACGATTGCCGCGCCTTTCGGCGGCACGGTGCGCAAGGTTGCAGCTGTCGCCAATGCCACGCTCATGGAAGGAGAGCCCATTCTCTTCATCGAAGAGGGCGCAGGCGGCGACACGGCGACTGTGACGGAAGAAGCAATCGACCCCGACTACATCCGTCCCGACCTGCAGCATGTGATCGACCGGCATGCCATCGGCCTCGACGAAAACAGGCCGGATGCCGTTGCGCGGCGGCGCAAGCGCAACCAGCGAACTGTGCGCGAGAATATCGCTCATCTCTGCGACGAAGGCAGCTTCATCGAATACGGTGCGCTGGCGCTTGCCGCCCAGCGGCGCCGCCGCTCCATGGAGGAGCTTCTGAAGATGAGCCCGGCCGACGGGCTCGTTTCCGGCGTCGGCACGGTGAACGCTTCGCTCTTCGGCGAGGAGAAGGCCCGCGCGCTGGTCATGGGCTACGACTTCACCGTCTTTGCGGGGACGCAAGGCGCGATGAACCACAAGAAGATGGACCGCATGCTCTTTCTTGCGCGGGACCAGAAGCTGCCTGTGGTGCTGCTTGCCGAAGGCGGCGGCGGACGGCCGGGCGACACGGACACGGCAGGCGTTGCCGGGCTCGACACGCCGACCTTTCATACATTTGCGACGCTATCAGGCAAGGTGCCTCTCGTCGGCATGACCGCAGGGCGATGCTTTGCGGGCAATGCAGCGCTGCTCGGCTGCTGCGACGTCATCATCGCGACGGCGGATTCCAATATCGGCATGGGCGGCCCGGCGATGATCGAGGGCGGCGGGCTCGGCGTCTATGCGCCGGAGGATGTCGGCCCCGCGGAAGTGCATCGCAGGAATGGCGTCATCGACATCTTCGTGAAGGACGAGGAAGAGGCGATAGAGGCCTGCAAGAAATATCTCTCCTATTTCCAGGGCCCGGTTGCGGAGTGGGAGGCGAGCGACCAGCGCCTGCTGCGCCATCTCATTCCCGAAAACCGCCTTCGCGCCTATGACATCGACAAGGTGATCGAGGCGGTGGCGGATGCGGGCTCGGTGCTCGAACTGCGAAAGGAATTCGGCATCGGCATCAAGACGGCGCTTATCCGCATGGAAGGCCGGCCGATGGGGCTGATGGCGAACAATCCGTATCATCTTGGCGGGGCGATCGACGCGGAGGCCGCCGACAAGGACGCCCGCTTCATGCAGCTTTGCGATGCCTTCGGCCTGCCGATCCTTTCGCTCTGCGACACGCCGGGCTTCATGGTCGGCCCCGAAATCGAAAAGGAAGCCCAGGTTCGCCATGTGAGCCGCATGTTCGTGACGGCGGCAAATATGAGCGTACCGCTTTTCGCCGTGGTGCTGCGCAAGGGCTATGGGCTCGGCGCGCAGGCCATGACTGCGGGCAGCTTCCATGCGCCCTTCTTCAACATCTCCTGGCCGACCGGCGAATTCGGCGGCATGGGGCTTGAAGGCGCGGTGCGTCTTGGCTATCGCCGCGAGATGGAGGCGATCGAAGACCCGGAAGAACGCGATGCCTTCTACCGCAAGATGGTCGACCGCTATTACGAGAACGGCAAGGCGACCAACATGGCCTCCTTCCTCGAAATCGATGCGGTGATCGATCCCGCGGAAACGCGGCACTGGGTGATGCGCGGCATGAAATCGCTGCCGCCTGCGGGTCCGCGCGCCACGCGGAGCTTCATCGACACCTGGTGAGGCGGGGCGAGGTGAACCTCTGCCCGGTCAAAGACGTATCTCAAAAGGAGTTCGTCATTTCCGGGCCACCATGACAGAGAGTACACAGCCGGACCTGTCCTCTATCCCCGATGACGGCATTGCCATTATCGCCGGGGCTGGCGGCGCTATTGGCGCTGCGCTGGCCGACCTGTCGGAGGCAAGCGGCCGGTTTCGGGACGTGGTGCGGCTGTCTCGCGGCACAATGCCTTCCCTGGACCTGCTCGACGAGGCGAGCATGGAAGCGGCGGCGAGTTCGGTTGCAGGCCGGAAAGCCCCCATGCGGCTATTCATCGATGCGACCGGTTTTCTCCACAATGAGGAATTCACGCCGGAGAAAAGCCTCCGCCAGATCACGCCCGCTCATATGGCCCATGCCTTTGCGGTGAACGCCATCGGCCCTGCCCTGCTGATGAAGCATTTCCTGCCGCTTCTTCCCGCACAGGGAAAATCGGTCTTCGCCACTCTCTCGGCAAAGGTCGGAAGCATCGGCGACAACCAACTCGGCGGCTGGTACAGCTACCGCGCCTCGAAGGCGGCGCTCAATCAGCTGCTGCACACCGCCGCCATCGAAACGGCCAGGCGGCGGCGCGAGGCGGTCTGCCTCGCGCTTCATCCCGGAACGGTGGAGAGCCCGCTTTCGGCACCTTTCGAAAAATCAGGTCTCGATGTCCGCACGCCGCACAAGGCCGCGCGCGATCTCATGTCCGTCATCGATCAGGCGGGCCCCGGGAAGACTGGCCTGCTTCTCGACTGCAGAGGTGAGGTGTTGCCGTGGTGAAGCAGAACGAAGCAGAAAGCTGCGACGTCTATTTCGACGGATCATGCCCGCTGTGCCGCCGCGAGATCGATTTCTATCGGCGGCGGGAAGGCGCGGAGGCGATCAACTGGGTCGATGTCAGCGCAGCGGACTATGCTGGAGGCGACGGCGCGCCGGACCCGCAAACGGCCATGAAGCGGTTTCATGTGAAGCGGGCGGATGGCGCGCTCGTTTCCGGCGGCGCGGCCTTTGCCGAATTATGGGCGGCCATACCCGCGCTTCGGCCCTTCGGCATTCTATTCCGGCACGCGCCCTTCTCCTGGGCCATTGCGCTTGGCTATCGCCTCTTCCTGCCGCTGCGCCCATGGCTTCAGAAATCCGCCGCCCGGAAGCGCTGATCCGATGCCGCGTATGCGCAAGAAGGCGGACCTTCCCGAAAAGACCTGCGAGGCCTGCGGCCGCCCCTTCACATGGCGAAAAAAGTGGCGTGAAGACTGGGATGCCGTGAAAACCTGCTCGGATCGCTGCAAGCGCGACCTGCGCGCCCGCCGCCGGAGCGCTTGAGATATGGGCACGCTCCGTCTCATTCTCGGCGACCAGCTGACCCGCGATATCTCCGCCCTCGATGGGCTGGACAAGGCGCATGACGTCGTTCTGTTCGCAGAGGTCCGCGAAGAAGGCACCTATGTGCGCCACCACAAGCAGAAGATCGTCCTCATTCTCTCTGCCATGCGCCACTTTGCCGGGGAATTGAGGCGCGAGGGCATCGCAGTCGACTACATCCATCTCGACGACCCGGGAAACACAGGTTCGCTCACCGGCGAGCTTGCGCGCGCCATGAAGCGTCACCGGCTTTCGCATGCCGTCATGACCGAGCCGGGCGAATGGCGGCTTCGCGAAGCCTTTCTTTCGTGGCAACGCGACATGAAGGCAGATCTCGACATTCGGGAGGACGGACGGTTTCTTGCCAGCCATGCGCGCTTCGAAGCATGGGCGAAAGGCCGCAAGAGCTTCCGCATGGAATTCTTCTATCGCGAGTTGCGCCGTGAAACGGGCTTTCTGATGGAAGGCGGCGAGCCGGCAGGCGGGCAATGGAATTTCGATGCCGACAACCGGAAGGCACTGCCAAAAGGCATGGCCGCGCCGGAGCGGCTGCGCTTTCCGCCCGACGAAATCACACGCAACGTGATGGCACTCGTCGAGCGCGAGTTCCCCGATCATTTCGGAACGCTCGATCGGTTCGGATGGCCGGTGACGCGAGCGGAAGCGCAGCGCGCGCTATCCCATTTCATCGAGGAGACCCTTCCTTCGTTCGGCGACTATCAGGACGCAATGCGAGCAGGCGCGCCCTTTCTCTTTCATTCGCTCATTTCAACATCGCTCAATATCGGGCTGCTGACACCGCGCGAGGTCTGCCTTGCTGCCGAGGCGGCCTGGCGCGAGGGGCGTGTGCCGATCAATGCGGCCGAAGGCTTCATCCGGCAGATCCTCGGCTGGCGCGAATATGTGCGCGGTATCTACTGGCTCAAGATGCCCTTCTATGCCGAGACGAATTTTCTCGCTGCGCGCGAGAAGCTGCCGGATTTCTACTGGACGGGCGAAACGAAGATGCGCTGCATCTCGGATGTCGTGGCGCAGACGCGCGACCACGCCTATTCGCATCATATCCAGCGGCTCATGGTGACGGGGAATTTCGCGCTGCTTGCGGGCATCGGCCCTAAAGAGGTCGAGGAATGGTATCTCGCCGTCTATGCCGATGCCTTCGACTGGGTGGAACTGCCGAATACGCATGGCATGGCGATCTTTGCCGATGGCGGGCTGCTCGCCTCGAAGCCCTATGCGGCTTCGGGTGCCTATATCAACCGCATGTCCGATTTCTGCGGCGGCTGCGCCTATGACCCGAAGGCGCGGGCGGGCCGCGAGCCCTGCCCCTTCAATGCGCTTTATTGGGGCTTTCTCATCCGCAATCAGACACTGCTGTCGAAAAATCCGCGCCTCGCCATGCCCTATCGTACACTGGCGGGATGGAGCCGTCAGCGGCGAGAGGAGATCATGGACGAGGCAGGCGCGATCATGTCGCGCCTGCGCAAAGGCGAGTTGTGAGACGGATCAGGCTGCCTCGTCCGCGACAAAGCCTTTCCAGGCCCGCATATAGGTGACGAAGGCGGCACCAAGGCCTTCATCGCGCAGATGCTGCGCCGTCACTGGCAGGGCCGGCGAGACATAAGCCGGGTCGGCGAGGGCGCGGCGCGGGAAATCGTGCCGGAGGATCGCAGCGCGGCCGATCACCGCGAAGTCGCAACCGGCTTCGATCACCTCAGCGGCATCCTGCGCGCCCATGATCTTTCCCGCCGCGCCGAGCCGCACATCGCCCCGCTTCAGCTCCGTGAACACGCTCATCAGCGAGCGGCCGTGAAACTCCTCCTCCACCGGCTCCTTCTTCACGTCCCAGAGCGACATGTCGAGATAGTCGATCTTCGCCTGCGTCAGCAGCTCGGCCGCAACGTCGCGCACTTCGGCAAGCTTGAGGCCGAAGCGTTCGGGCGAAAGACGTATGCCGAGCTGGAAGTCCGGCCCGCAGGCCGCACGAATGCCACCCACGACTTCGAAGATGAGCCGGGCGCGGTTTTCAAGCGAGCCGCCATAACGCCCGCTCCGCCGGTTGACCTCGGGCGAAAGGAATTGTGCCAGGAGATAGCCATGTGCGCCATGCACCTCGACGCCGTGGAAGCCCGCCGCCTCCGCGCGCTTCGCCGCCGCGATGAAGGCATCGCGCGCCGCCTCCACTTCCGCGTCGGTGAGCGCACGGGCGCCGGTCTCGGCATCGTCCGAAGGGCCGACGACATCCTTCACGATCTCCTTCGGCGAGCGGATGCCTGCATGGTGAAGCTGCACGGAGGATACCGAACCATGGCGATTGATTTCCGTCGCGAGGCGCGTCAGGCCTTCGAGGTGCCTGTCGTCCCAGATGCCGAGCTGGCCCGGAAAGCCCTGCCCGCCCGCCTGCACATGGGCGGCGCAGGTCATGGTCAGTCCGAAGCCGCCTTCGGCACGCATGGTGAGCCAGCGGAACTCGTCATCCGACAGCCGGCCATCTTCATGGCTCTGCGTATTGGTGAGCGGTGCCAGCATGAAACGGTTCTTCATGGCCGGACCGCGGGCAAGCGAAAGCGGCGTGGCGAGCTTGTCGGTCTTGAGCATCGGTTCCTCGAAAGCGGTTTGAATGACGATGGCCGTTTATACCCCCGGGGGCGGCCTCTTTACAGACCGCAGGTTCCGGCCGTTCCTGCGCTCCAAGAGGACGCTGCGTCAGCCCGGAACGCCCCCTCCCGTCCATCGGGAGCGGTCTTGCATTCGCCTGCCGGGGCTCTATGACTCTAGCCAAAGACATTCAGCGCAGCATGGCGGAGGACCCCGATGGAAGAGCGCGTCAAGATCACGATGGACGACGGCGTGGCCGATGTCCGGCTGGTTCGCACCGACAAGATGAACGCGCTGGACGATGCGATGTTCAACGGTCTGCTCGAGGCGGGCGAGAAGCTGAAAGCGGACAAGTCGGTCCGGGCGGTTGTGCTCTCCGGCGAGGGCCGCGCCTTCTGCGCCGGTCTCGACATGGGCAATTTCGGCCGCATGGCAAGCTCGGAAAAGCCGGCCGGCGGCGAGAGCGCCGTCACCAGCCGTCTCGCGCAGCGCAGCCACGGCATTTCCAACCGCGCGCAGTATGCCGCGATGGTCTGGCGCGACATTCCGGTGCCGGTGATCGCCGCCGTTCACGGTGTCGCCTTCGGCGGCGGCTTCCAGGTCGCACTCGGCCCCGACATCCGCTATGCCGCGCCGGGTACGCGCTTCTCCGTCATGGAAATCAAATGGGGCCTCATTCCCGACATGGCGGGCATGTATCTGATGCGCGGCCTTGCGCGGGACGACGTGGTGCGCGAACTCACCTATACGGGCCGCATCTTCGAGGCCGAGGAAGCGCTCCAGATGGGCTTTGTCACCCGCATCTGCGCCGATCCGCTTGCAGACGCACTCGCCACCGCGCGCGAGATCGCCGACAAGAGCCCGTCTGCGATCCGCGCCGCGAAGCGCATCTTCAATTCAGCGCCCGATGCGGACGCCGCAGCGCTTTTGCTGGCGGAGTCGGTCGAGCAGGACAAGCTGATCGGCGGCGCCCACCAGAAGGAAGCCATCATGGCCAATCTGGAAAAGCGCAAGCCGGTTTTCGCCGCGTGAGGCGTCCGCCGGCCTGTGTGAGGCTGGCGGCGCGGCATTTACAAGGCCAAGGACGGTTTCAATGCCCGCATCCGATGTCGATACGATAACGATCCGCCGGCCGGACGACTGGCATTTGCATCTGCGCGACGGCGCGATGCTCGCCTCCGTCGTCAACTACACGGCGCGGCAGTTCGGCAGGGCGATCGTCATGCCGAACCTGAACCCGCCGGTCACGACGGTTGCCGCCGCAAAAGCCTACCGGGACCGTATCCTCGCCGCCGTCGAGCCGGGTCTTGCCTTCACGCCGCTGATGACCTGCTATCTCACCGATGCGATAGATGCGGGCGAGATCGAGCGGGGATTTGCCGAGGGTGTCTTCACGGCCTGCAAGCTCTACCCCGCTCATGCCACGACCAATTCGGCGCATGGCGTCACCGATGTCCGCAACATTTACGGCGCGCTGGAAACCATGCAGCGTATCGGCATGCCGCTTCTCGTGCATGGCGAGGTGACGGACCGCCATGTCGATATCTTCGACCGGGAAGCCGTTTTCATCGAACGCATCCTCAAGACGCTGATGGCGGATTTCCCCGCGCTCAAGGTGGTGTTCGAGCACATCACCACGGCGGATGCTGTGGCCTTTGTCGAGGCGGGGGGCCCCAATCTCGCGGCGACGATCACGCCGCATCACCTTGCGATCAACCGCAATGCAATGTTCGAGGGCGGCATCCGGCCGCATTTCTATTGCCTGCCGGTTGCCAAGCGCGAGCCGCACAGGCTTGCCCTGCGCAAGGCGGCGATATCGGGCTCGCCCAAATTCTTCCTCGGGACGGATTCCGCGCCGCACGCCGCACATGACAAGGAATCGGCCTGTGGCTGCGCCGGCATCTTCAATGCTCCCTATGCGCTGGAAAGCTATGCCGCGGTGTTCGAGGAGGAAGGCGCGCTCGACCGGCTCGAGGCATTCGCTTCGGAGAACGGCCCGAAATTCTACGGCCTGCCGCTCAACGAAGGCACCGTCACGCTGGAGCGGCGCGAATGCCTTGCCCCGGACCGGCTCAAACTCGAAGCGGCGGAACTCGTGCCTTTCCACGCAGGAGAAACCCTGCGCTGGTCATTCGCCGGGGCAAGCCGGTAAGGACCCGGCATCTCATGGACCGGGCGCTAAGGCGCCTGCAGTTCTGGATTGGCTATCGGGAAGATTGGTGGTGTGGCCAGTCGGGACCTGACTTGCCTCGCGGAAATTCCCTGTTTTGCAGGGAATTAACAGGGAATTTCATTGAATTTGGGTTCCGCGAGGGACTCCTGACAGGCAATAATTGGCAGTTTCCTGCGATTTTTCAGGGGATTTCCCTGAGCGAATAACAGGGAATTTTTCGCCGCATAACAGGGAATGCTTTTCGCGCAAACAGGGAACAATTCCTTCAGATCAGGGCCGGATGACCTGGAATTCAGGTCCCTTGCCGGCGGTATATGCCCGTCCCTGAATTTCTCTGGTCCGCCAGCCCAAATCGCGGATTAGGGCCGGTCGCCTCCATTCGCCTCGCCAGTCTCAAGGATTGGGGCTCCCATAAGTTTTCGTAACGGATCGGGTAAAGGCAGCTCATTGTGGCGGCAGAGTATCCTGATTGAGTTCCGGGGGTTCTGATGGAGACCAAAGATGATTTCGCGCGAGGAGCTTTACCAACTGGTCTGGTCAAAACCCATGACCAAGGTCGCCGAGCAATTTGGCGTATCGGGGAGTTACATGACGCGTGTCTGCACGATGCTGAATGTGCCGCGCCCGGGAGTGGGCTATTGGGCAAAGCTCGCCTTTGATAAAGCGCCGCCACCTATCCCCCTTCCAGAGGCCCGACCTGGCGATACACTTTTCTGGAGCCAGGACGGCCAGCTTCCACCGCCGCAAAAGCCACAAGCGCCTCGACGCGCACGCAAGAAACCGGTCCATGCGACCGCGCCAAAGGAAGCTACTCATGAAATGATCCGTGGCGCCAAGGCTCATTTTGAGCACACGCGCTCGTCGTACGACCGCCTCTATCTCAAGCCTTACAAGCGCCTTCTGGTCGATATCATCAGCTCGGCGACATGCCTAGACAAGGCCCTAGGCTTCGCCAACGATCTATTCAACGCACTAGAAGCCCGCGCTCACCGCGTCACTCTCGCGCCGCGCGACCAAAAGCTTCAATATACTTCAACCGACGAACGTGAAGATCAGACCAAAGAACGAAGCTACTACCAATCCTACCGTATATGGTCTCCAGATCGGCCAACCGTTGTCTATGTCGGGAGCGTCGCCATCGGACTTTCAATCATCGAAACCTCGGAAGAGGTCACTGTGCGATATGTAAATGGTGAGTATGTCCACGACAGCGACTACACACCGCCCGCGAGGAGACGCAATTTCGTTGATCACTCTTGGACAACAACCAAGGAACTCCCGACAGGTCGTCTCCGCCTCAAAGCCTATTCGCCTTATCCACGCGTCAACTGGAATCTGGAGTGGACAGAAACGCCAAACGCCCAGTTACTACCCAAGATCCATTCCATTGTCCGCACACTTGAGCTTGCAGCGGCAGATCTTGCTGAAATGGTTGCGGATGATCGGCCCCCACGGACGGGTCCAATTTGATTGTTAGTGCAATGATGGTCGTGGCGCCAGCGCGGGCGGCATCGCTGGTTGGGGTTGCAGGGCCGCCCGCGCGAATGCCGGGATGAAGACCTCCGGCGCCGGCGGCTTGT
>JAJLKS010000216.1:0-1965 GCA_033838765.1 Alphaproteobacteria bacterium | reverse complement strand
GTGATCGCGCGCGTGCTGTCTGTCGCGCATGACCATCCGGACGTGGAAGAGGTCTATCGCCGCGCCGCCGCCGTCGACAGCAAGATCTCGATCGCGACCGTCTACCGCACGGTCCGCCTCTTCGAGGAAGCGAACATTCTTGAGCGTCACGATTTCCGCGATGGCCGCTCGCGCTACGAGCAGGTGCCGGAGGAACATCACGATCATCTGATCGACCTTCAGACCGGCGCCGTCATCGAGTTCCACAATGAGGAAATCGAGCGCCTGCAGCAGATCATCGCGCGCGAACTGGGCTTCGAGCTGGTCGATCACCGGCTGGAGCTTTACGGCGTGCCGCTCGACCGCAACAAGAAGCCGGAAACCGGCAACAAGGGGTGATCCCTGTCCGCCAGCGGGGCGCGACGGGGCGGGAGACGTAAATGGCAACCGCTCGGGCCGCTGTCCTTCTCGCCGGCTTCATGCTGTCGGCCGTGATCCTCATGCCCCTGCAATGGTTCGGGCTGAAATCCGGCCTGTCCTATGCCCGCAGCCTGCCGAACCGCTATCACCGCTTTCTCTGCTGGCTGGTCGGCATCAGGGTGATCGTGCGCGGCGAGCCCTATCGCGGCGGCGCCTGCCTCATTACGGCGAATCACACATCCTGGCTCGATATTCCCGTCATCGCCTCGCTCGCCCCCTGTTCCTTCGTGGCGAAAAGCGAGGTCGCGGGCTGGCCCTTTTTTGGCACCCTGGCGAAGCTGCAGCAGACCGTCTTCGTGGAGCGCGAAAGGCGCACCCGCACGGTCCATTCCCGCAACGAAATCCATACCCGCATCGCCGCCGGCGACCGGCTGGTGCTATTCCCCGAAGGCACCTCGAGCGATGGCAACCGGGTGCTCCCCTTCAAGAGCGCGCTGATGAGCGTTGCCCAGCTCGCCATCGTCAATGGCGAGGAAGACCGGGAGGACAATCTGGTCGTCCAGCCCCTCTCCGTTGCCTATGTGAAGCTCAACGGCATCCCCATGGGCCGCTATTTCCGGCCCTTTTTCGCCTGGTATGGCGATATGGAGCTGTTCCCCCATCTCTGGGAGGCCTTCTCGCTCGGGCCCATCGAGGTGATCGCCGAGTTTCACGAACCCGTCACGATCCGCGATATCGGCAACCGCAAGGCGCTGGCCGCCTATTGCGAGGCGCGCTGCCGCGAAGGGCTGATCCGCGCGCTGAACGGCACGGAGGGGGAGCCGGAACCCGCCCCCGCCCCGGCGGAAGTCCGCCCCCTCGCCGCCGGCGCCTGAACGGCCGGTGCCTGAACCGCCAAAGCGGTCGCGGCAGACCCGCCATACATGTTAGGATGCGGCAACCGTATCGAGTTCCCTGAGGAGACGAGCGCACACATTGCAGGATAAATCCGCGCCATCCCGTCCCGCCGTGCCGGCCGAGGCCCCTGAGGCCATGCCCGGCGCGCCGCGCAAGAAAATCTTCGTGAAGACCTATGGCTGCCAGATGAATGTCTATGACTCGGCCCGCATGGTCGACGTCATGGCTCCATCGGGCTATGCCGAGGTCGAAACGCCCGAAGAGGCCGACATCGTCATTCTGAATACCTGCCACATCCGCGAAAAGGCGGCTGAAAAGGTCTATTCGGAGCTTGGCCGTCTGCGCGATTTGAAGAAGGAAAAATCCGGCCGGGGCGAAAGCCTCGTTGTCGGCGTGGCCGGCTGCGTCGCGCAGGCCGAAGGCGAGGAGATGCGCCGCCGCGCCCCCGCCGTCGATCTGGTGCTCGGACCCCAGACCTATCACCGCCTCCCGGAATATGTCGCCCGCCTTGCCAATGGCGGCCCCGGCATCGTCGAGACGGAATTCCCCGCCGAGGACAAATTCGAGGCTCTGCCCGCGCCCGAGCGCCGCAAGACGCTGGCGCGCGGCGCCACCGCCTTCCTCACCATTCCGGAGGGCTGCGACAAGTTCTGTACCTTCTGCGTCGTG
>JAJLKS010000215.1:0-4278 GCA_033838765.1 Alphaproteobacteria bacterium | reverse complement strand
CCTATATCGAAGGCATCGGCCGCGAGCGCATTCTCGCGCATGAGATCGCTCTGCGCGATTATGCGACGCGCAGGCTCTCGGAAGTGAACAGCCTGCGCATCATCGGAACGGCGAAGGAGAAGGGCAGCATCGTCTCATCCGTGATGGAGAATGCCCATCCGCACGATATTGCAACCGTGATCGACAGGGCGGGTGTCGCCGTTCGCGCGGGGCATCACTGCGCCCAGCCTGTGATGGAGCGCTTCGGCGTCGGCGCGACGACACGCGCCTCCTTCGCCATGTACAATACGCTGGAGGAAGTCGACCGGCTGGCGGATGCGCTCGACGATGCCAGAAAGTTCTTCGAGTGAGGCCCATGATGGACGAGGCGAGCATGATGGATGGAACGGAACAGGCAGCCGCCGATACGTCGGCGCAGGCTTCCGCCATTCCGCCGGAGGAGCTGGAGCGGCTGACCGATGACATCATCGCCGCCCTTAAATCGGTGTATGACCCGGAAATCCCGGTTGATATTTACGAACTCGGCCTCATCTACAAGGTGGACATATCGGACGATCGCGACGTGGTGATCGATATGACGCTGACTGCGCCGGGATGCCCTGTGGCGGGCACAATGCCGGTCATGGTCGAGGACGCAGTTCGCAGCGTCGAAGGTGTCGGCGACGTCCGCGTCGAGATGACATTCGACCCGCCCTGGGATCCGAGCCGGATGTCCGACGAAGCGCGCGTCGCGCTGAACATGTATTGAGCGAGGTGCGGGAAATGGCGAGACCCATGCCAAAGGCAATCACGCTGACGGACGCCGCGGCGGAGCGGATGCGTCAGATCATGTCGGCCTCGGGCGGCAAATATATCGGTGTGCGCATCGGCGTTAAGAATGGCGGCTGCGCCGGCATGGAATACACGATGGAATATGCCGAGGAGCAGAAGCCGCTCGACGAGGTGGTGGAAGACCGCGGCGTGAAAATCCTGATCGATCCGAAGGCAGTTCTCTTTCTGCTCGGCACGGAAATGGACTACGTGACCGACAAGTTCTCGTCGGGCTTCCGCTTCAACAATCCGAACCAGACCGATGCTTGCGGCTGCGGCGAAAGCGTGACTATCACGCCTGCCACCATCTGACGCATCATGGCCGTCAGCGCCGAATACAGGGAATTCGTGAGCGAGCAGCTCGAGCCGCTGGGTCCGGTCCGCATTCGCAACATGTTCGGCGGGGCCGGCGTCTATTTCGGCGATCTCATGTTCGGCCTTATCGCGGGTGAAACTCTATACTTCAAGGTGGATGACAGGAACCGCGCAGACTACGAGCAAGAGGAAATGGGTGCCTTCGTCTACGAGCCGCCCTCCGGCAAGTCTGTTGCCATGTCCTATTACGAATTACCCGAGCGTCTTTACGATGACGCAGACGAGCTGGTGCAATGGGCGCGCAAGGCGCTCGATGCGGCGCTTGCGGCAAAATCCGCAAAGCCTGCGCCCCGCAAGCGCGTGAGCAACAAACCAGCCGCGCGAAGGAAAACCGCGCGCCCCGGAACCTGAGACGCGCGGTCATGCCTTACGTTCTTCTCTTCATCGCCGTGATGTTTCTCGCGCTGCTTGCGAGCTGCATCATCGGCTGAGGCTCAGTTGCCCTTGAACTGGGCCGGACGCTTCTCGAGGAAGGCGCGCACGCCTTCCTTGAAATCTTCGCCATATCCGGCGGTACGCTGAAGCTGCCGCTCCAGGTTGAGCTGCTCTTCATATGTATTGTCCGTGCTCTCCCAATAAAGCTGACGGATCATGCCAAGTGTCTTGGTCGGGCCGCTGGCGAGATCGGCGGCGAGAGCCTTTGCTTCGGCCATCAGCTTTTCGTCGTCATAGACCCGGTTGACGAGGCCCCATTGCAGCGCCGTTTCGGCGGGCAGCTTTTCGCCGAGCAGCGAAAGCTCCATGGCCCGCGCCTTGCCGACGAGGCGCGGCAGGATCCAGGTCGAGCCGCCATCCGGCACCAGGCCGATGCGGCGGAAGGCCTGCAGGAAGTAGGACGAGCGCGCGCAGAGCACGAGGTCGCCCATAAGCGCGAAGCTCATGCCGACGCCGGCCGCCGGGCCGTTCACCGCAGTGACGAAAGGCATGTTGAGGTTGCGCAGGCGGCGCAGGAAGGGGTGATACATGGTTTCGAGCGCCGAGCCCGCATCGGGCCGCGCGCCGGAATTGTCGCCGCGTCCCTGAAGGTTCGCGCCGGTGCAGAAGCCGCGGCCTTCGCCCGTCATCAACAGGCAGCGGATGCCGTTCTTCGGGTCTTCCACCTGATCCATCGCGAGCATCAGGCCGCCGAGCATTTCAGGCGAAACCGCGTTCATCACCTCCGGGTGATTCAGCGTGAGAATGCCCACGCTCCCTTCGATATCGAGCCTTGCGCGTTCGAATTCCATTGTCTTCTCCCTGTTCCGGTTATGAATATCGAGTATCAGGCCTTGAATTCCGGCTCCCGCTTCGTCAGGAAGGATTTCACGCCTTCCGAGAAGTTCGGGTGATCGCCGAGCTTGCCCTGCACGTCGCGCTCATAGTCGAGCTGCGCCGAATAGCTGTTCGCCGCTCCAGCGTCGATCGCCTTGCGGATTTCGGCAAAGGCATTGGTCGGCCCCTTGGCGAGCTTCGTGGCGACGCCGCGCGCCTCGCCCATCAGCGCTTCATCTGCCACGCATTTCCAGATCAACCCCCATTCGGCGGCCTGCTCGGCGGAAAGCTTGTCGCCCGTCAGCGCAAGCCCGAGCGCACGGGCGCGACCGACGAGGCGAGGCAGCTGCCAGGTGCATCCGAGATCGGGAATGAGACCGAGCCGCGGGCCGAAAACCTGCACGAAAGAGGCGCTCTTCGCCGCGATCACGATATCGGCCGCCAGCGCAAGCCCGACGCCGCCGCCTGCCGTTATGCCGTTCACCGCCGCGATGATCGGTTTCTGCAGCGCGTAAAGCTCGCGCATCATGGGGTTGAAGCGATAGGTCATGCCATGTGCAACGCCCTGGCCGACCGTCATGTCGCCGCCGCGCGATCCCGGCTCGGCTAGGTCGGCGCCCGCGCAGAAGCCGCGTCCCGCGCCCGTCATCAGCATCACGCGCGCATCCCGGTCGGCGGCAATCGTCGCCACCGTCTCGCGCATCTCGTCGATCAGTTTCGTGTTGATGCTGTTCAGCACATCCGGGCGGTTGAGCGTGACGAGCGCGATGCCGTCCTGAATGTCGAGTGTAAGCGTTTCCATGATCCCTGCTTCTTGGCTTTCTGGGGCTATCCGGCCCCGAAAATAGCCTTCGCACCGCCACAGCGAAAGCCCATGACGGTGCAAATCGCGGAAACGAGCCTTCCGCTGCGTCAAAGATCAGGGGTGGGAAAGGCCGCCTGTCAGCCTGCGAGCGCCTTTGGCATTTCCGCGCCCGCGTCCTCGGCAATCACGCGATTCCGGCCTGCATGCTTGGCCTGATAGAGGCACTGGTCGGCCCGCTCGATAAGCGAGGGCGCGGCATCCTCCGGCCGGAACAGGCTGATGCCCATCGACATGGTGACGCGGCCGAGGGATTCCCCCGTCGAACGTTTCACCAGTTCGCGCGCCTTCACGGTTTCGCGGATCTTGTTGGCAATGGCTTCGGCCGTTGCGAGGTCTGTGGCAGGCATGATGAGCGCGAATTCCTCGCCGCCGTAGCGCGCAGCGATATGGCCTTCTGCGGCGCCATTCTTCAGGCAGCTCGCAACGAGGCGAAGCACCTGGTCGCCGGTACGGTGGCCGAAAGTATCGTTGAATTTCTTGAAGTGATCGATGTCGCCGACGACGAGGCAAAGCGGTTTGCCATTGTTGCGGGCCGCCGCCATTTCACGCTCGATGGCCTCATCGAAAGCCTTGCGGTTGGCGATACCGGTCAGGCCGTCGGTGCGCGCTTCGGAATGGGCTTTTTCAAGATTGTCCTGAAGCTCGTTCAGCTCGCGCTTGGTCGCCTGCAGATGCTCTTCGAGTTCGGCGCTGCGCTCTTCCATCTTGCGCGATGCAGTGACGATCGCCTCGACAGCCTTCAGCACGTCGCCCGGAGTCGACTGGCTCGACAGGCTTTCGCTCGCTTCGCGGACGCTCGCGCCGAGGGCAGTCGAGTTGCCGACCGTGTCTTCGATGATCCGCAGGATCTGGTCGACTTCGGTATTCAGCTTGTTGCCGGTCTGAAGCGTTACATCGGTCAGCTTCTCGTCGGAGAAGTAGCGCCGCTGCAGATCCTGCGTCAGTTCGAGATCGACCGGCTGGGCCGTGGAAATCTT
>JAJLKS010000214.1:0-1301 GCA_033838765.1 Alphaproteobacteria bacterium | reverse complement strand
TCTCAACAAGCCGGTGATCGCGGCGGTGAATGGCGTAGCCATGGGTGGCGGCTTTGAGATCGCGCTTGCCTGCGATCTCATCATCGCGTCGGAGAATGCCGTCTTTGCATTGCCGGAACCGAAGGTCGGCCTTGCCGCACTGGCGGGCGGCCTGCACCGTCTGCCGCGCCAGATCGGCGTGAAGCAGGCGATGGGTATGATCCTGACGGGGCGCCAGGTGCCTGCGAAGGAGGGCAAGGAACTCGGCTTCGTGAACGAGGTTGTGCCGGCAGGCGAACTCATCGCCGCCGCCAAGCGCTGGGCGAAGCTCATCGAGGAGTGTTCGCCGATGTCGATCCGCGCATCGAAGGAATCCGTCTACAAGGGGCTCGACGAAGCCAATCTGCAGAAGGCCGTGGAGGGCAAGTATCCGGCAGTCGCCGCGCTCTTCAAGAGCGAGGATCTGATCGAGGGGCCGCGCGCCTTCGCCGAGAAGCGCAAGCCCGTCTGGAAGGGCAAGTAAGCCGTCGAAAAAGAACCGGCCCTGCCGCGGGGGGAGCGGCAGAGCCGGCCTCGACAGGACCAGACTCCGAGTTGGGGGGCGGCGGAGTCCGGTCGGCAGGTCAATTGATCGCGGCGGTCGGTTCCTCCTTGGATGCAGTGACGGCCGCGGTCAGACCATCTTCGATGCCCGGGCGAAGTGCAGGCGCGGGCGATTTCCTTTCAATCGCGGCAAGGAACGGAGCCTTCTCGCCGAGCGGCGGCAGGGGCGGGTTCATTGCGGCGACGCGGACGGCATTCACGTCGAGATTGACCCAGATATAAGGGCGTTCTTCCGACTGCCGCTTGATCCACTGATAGGGCGTGTCGGACCAGATCGCGATATCCCAGCTCTTGTTGTCGAGCACGAACTCGCCGCGATCCGTCTTCACGAGCAGCACGGCATGACCGTCGCCGTTCCATTCGCGGACGACGGAAACGAGGAGGTTTTCCGGCGCCCAGCCGCGCTCCATCAGCAGGCGGCGCTTTTCTAGCGCGAAGTCTTCGCAGTCGCCGCCCCGTTCATCGGGGAATGCCCACCATTCGGCGCGGCCATAGAGGTCGATATCCTCGACCTGCGGAACCACGCGGTTCACATATTCATTGATCTGCGAGAGCTCGAGCCATTTTTCCGGCGTCATCGCCACAGGTTCGGGCGTGTCGTTGCCGCCGGCGCATTCGTCGGGATTGCGAACGCAGAATCCGATATAGCCGAAGGGCGGTGCGACCTGCTGATAGGTGGGCATGTTCGCGGCGATCACCGTCGCGCCACCGGAGCGGTC
>JAJLKS010000213.1:0-5769 GCA_033838765.1 Alphaproteobacteria bacterium | reverse complement strand
ATCGGCGTCGTCTGCATCTGCGTATAGGGCAGCCAGAGATGCGGCGCGCCTTCAAGGAGCCAGGCGGGCGGATTCTCTGTCAGCGGATTGAGCGGCGGAACGGGCATGTCCGCCGGATCACTTCTCCGAGGGGCAGCTATGGGCGGGCATCGGCGCGATACCGAGCTTCTCGAAGAGCCGCCGGTCCTTGTCTTCTTCCGGGTTCTTCGCAGTGAGCAGCTTGTCGCCCACGAAGATCGAGTTCGCGCCTGCCATGAAGCAGAGCGCCTGCAGCTCTTCCGACATGAGTTCGCGGCCCGCCGCCAGCCGGACGACGGACTTCGGCATGGCGATGCGCGCCACGGCGATCATGCGCACGAAGTCGATCGGATCGACCTTCTCGCTGCGGCCGAGCGGCGTGCCTTCCATCGGCATCAGCATGTTGATCGGAACGCTCTGGGGATGTTCCTCGAGGTTCGCCAGCGTCATCAGCATGCCGATGCGGTCATCCGCGCTCTCGCCCATGCCGACAATGCCGCCCGAGCAGACATTGATGCCTGCATTGCGCACGCGCTCAAGCGTGTCGAGCCGGTCCTGATAGGTCCGTGTGCTGATGACATTCGGATAATATTCCTCCGACGTATCGACATTGTGATTGTAGTAGTCGAGGCCGGACTGGGCGAGACGGTGGACCTGCTGCCCGGACAGCATGCCGAGCGTCATGCAGGTTTCCATGCCCATTTCCTTCACGCCTTCGACCATGGCGCAGATCATGTCCATGTCGCGATCCTTCGGCTCGCGCCAGGCCGCACCCATGCAGTAGCGCGTCGCGCCCGCTTCCTTCGCCTTGCGGGCTTCCGCCAGAACCTTCTCGACTTCCATCAGCTTGGAGGCCTTGAGGCCCGTTTCAAACTTCGAGCTCTGGGCGCAATAGCCGCAATCTTCCGGACAGCCGCCGGTCTTTATCGAGAGCAGCGTCGACATCTGCACCTCGTTCGCCTTGAACCAGCGGCGGTGAACGAGCTGCGCTTCGAAGAGAAGATCGTTGAAGGGAAGGTCGAAAAGCGCCTGAAGTTCGGCCCGCGTCCAGTCATGCCGCGTCTCGTCCGGGTTGGTGCGCCGGGAAATGCCGGTGCTCTCAAGGGCTTCGGGCTTTTCGATACGGGTCTGGATGGTCATGGGCCGCGCCTTTTCTCGATGCGGGGTCGGAACATTTCCGGGCAGCATAGGCGGCTTGCGCTCCAATGCAAGATTTCGCAGCGGTTTCAGGTCTTCGTCCTAATCGTCGCCCCAGCGGCGCAGCAATGCGCCCTGTATCTTGAGCAGCCTGTCGATCAGAGCCTGATTTCCAGCGGCCTCCGCCTGACGTAGCGCCAGCGCGACATCGAAGAGCGTTTCGCGTTCCTCGGCGCCGCGCACAAGGCTCCGGACCCAGCCGGCGGCCGCCCGCCTTTCGCCCTTGGTGACCTCGGCAACCCTGTGCAGCGTATTGGACGGGTAAAGCACGATCGAACCCGCCGGTAGCTTGATGAGCCGTTCGCCAGAGGGTTCCTCGATCACGAGTTCGCCGCCCTTATAAGTGTCCGGATCCGACAGGAAGAGGGTGAAGGAAAGGTCGGTGCGTACCCCGTCCATGAAGGCATCGTCCGAATGGGTGCCATAGGCCATGCCCGGCCTGTAGCGCGACAGCAGGATGCGGATAAGGCTCTTCGGGCGCGCGGCGGCGGTGAAGACCTCGTGCTTCATCAGCCGTTTTTCGATCAGGGCGGTGAAATCCGCGGCGAGCCCTGAGGGCTTTGCCTGCTCGTTCTTCTTCACACGTCTCGCAACCCGGCCCGCCGTCTGTGCGCCATCCACGAATAGGCTGTCCTGCCGGAAAACGGTCTCGGCGAGCTTCAGATCCGCCTTGCCGAGCACATCCGCAATTTCGATGAACAAGCGCAAACTCCCGCAAGCCTGGGTGTGATAATGAAAATCGTTTGCAACATAGCGCCGCTCGCTATATTGGTCGAGCGCAGTATCGCCGCCCGGCGCCAGGCCGGCAAAGTATCCAGGCATGGGGATCAGATCATGAAGTTCCGCACCAGACTCTGGACCAGCATCAGCGCCGCCGCTCTTATTGCCGCCTCGGGGTCGGCCAGCGGTCTTGCCGCAACCTCCACCGACGGTGCCGCCAAGGCGGCCGCGAGCCATGACAATGCCGACAGTGTCCTTGTCGCCTCCGCAGGCGAGGGAGGAGAAGGCGGCGAAGGTGGTGAAGGCGGCGAGGGTGGTGAAGGCGGCGAAGGTGGTGTCGATCCGGCCCGCGCGGCAAAGGACCCGGTCCTTTATCTCTCGGCGCTCGACATCATCCGCGCCCATTACCTTGCGGGAGAGGCGATGCTCGACGTGGAAGACGGCCGCCAGACCGCGGGCGAAATGTTCGCCCACCCGATTTCGGAGGTCTATATCGACCTTGAACCCGTTTTCGAGGCGCGGGGTGCCGCTCCCTTCCTGGACGAAATGACGGAAGCCGTCGATAAGGCGTTGTCTGACGCGCCGGTGGCCGATGTGAAAGCCGCGGCCGCAAAGGTCTATGCGGCGCTAGATGCGGCCGGAAAAACGGCACCTGCGTCCGCCAGGTCCGCGGCGGCCATCGAAGCGGCACTGATGGTCGACATGTTCGAGCGCGCGGCCAGGCAATACGAGGCCGCGCTTCAGCCCACGGGCAGCGACGAAGCCTGGGTCGATGGCTATGGATTCTGGAAAACCGCCGAACTGCGCGCCGATGCCCTCACCCCGCGTCTCGGCGAAGGGCAGGAGGATCTCGCTGCTGCAATCGCGGCAGCAAGGGAACTGTTCGGCAAGGCCTATGGGAGCGCGGAGCGCCCGGAAAAGGCGGCAATCGAGCCCGGCGAACTGCTTGCCGCCAGCGCATTGGTCAATCTGCGCTCAAGCCGTCTCTGAGCGAGGGGGCTTGCACCCTGCGCCATGGCACCCCATACCTCCCGGTAATAGGGAGGAAATGAGGCCATGGCCCGCGATCCAAATAGAAGTCTCGAAGAATTTGCCCGGGCAAAGCTCGAGGCGCTCGAGGTTCAGGCGCTCCGCCGCCGGCTGATCGAGACCGACCGGCGCGAAGGCGCGGTCGCGTTCCGCGATGGCCGCCGCCTCGTCTCCTTCTGCTGCAATGACTATCTGAACCTCTCGCAAAATGCGGCAGTGAAAAGCGCAGCCATCGAGGCGACGGAGACATATGGCACCGGGTCGGGTGCCTCCCGTCTCGTCTCCGGCAATCACCCTCTGTTCCGCGAACTCGAAATCCGCCTCGCCGAATGGAAGCAGGCGGAAGATTGCGTCGTCTTCGGCTCGGGCTACATGGCCAATCTCGGCATCATCCCCACGCTCATGCGTGAGGGGGACCTCATCATCGCCGATGAACTCTCCCATGCCTGCCTGCTTTCCGGTTCGAAACTCTCCGGCGCTCGTGTCGAGATTTTCCGCCACAACGACATGGCGCATCTTCAAGACCTGCTCGCCGCATATCGCGGCGGCGCGGCGCATTGCCTCGTCGTCACCGACGGCATTTTCAGTATGGATGGCGACGCGGCCCCCGTCGCTGAAATGGCCGAAATCGCAAGACGCCATGACGCCTGGCTGATGACGGACGACGCACATGGGATTGGCGTCGTTGGCCATGAAGGCCGCGGTTCGAGCTTCATGGGCGATGCAAAGGCCAATGTGCCGCTGCAGATGGGTACGCTCTCGAAGGCGATAGGCGCCTATGGCGGCTATCTTTGCGCCAGCGCTCCCGTTGCGGACCTCATCCGCACCCGCGCCCGCACACTCATCTATTCGACAGGCCTGCCGCCCGGAACGGCCGCCGCCGCAATTGCAGCCCTCGACTTCATCAAGGCCAATCCCGGCTATTGCCGCCGCCCGGTCGAGAAGGCGCGGAGCTTCACCCGCGCGCTCGGCCTCGCCGATCCCGAAAGCCCCATCGTGCCGGTGATCCTGGGCGATGCGGAGGCGACGCTTGCGGCTTCAAAACTCCTCGAGGCCGAAGGGTACCTCGTCACGGGTATCCGCCCGCCGACTGTGCCCGCCGGCACGGCGCGGCTGCGCTTCACTTTCACGGCAGAGCATGACGACGCCGATATTGCGCGCCTTGCCACTATCGTCCGTGAACGGATTCTTCCCCGCCACGCTGCAGAATAGAAGCAAAATCATGCTTCCCATCTTCGTCACCTCCTCAGGCACCGAAATCGGCAAGACCTATGTCTCTGCCATGCTGACGCGGGAACTCCGCGCGCGCGCGATCAAGCCGCTGGTGAGCGGCATCGACGAGGCGACATTTGCGGAAAGCGATCCGGCCGCGCTCCTTGCCGCAATGGGCGAGGATGCGAGTTTCGCCAATGCGGGCCTCGTTTCGCGCTGGCGTTTCAAGGCGGCGCTATCGCCCGACATGGCGGCAAGGCGCGAAGGACGCAGCATCGATTTCGGCGAGCTTGTCGAGGAATGCGTGACGGCTGCGCGCAAGCATGACCCGCTGGTGATCGAAGGTGTCGGCGGTCTCATGGTGCCGCTTGACGGCACGCACACTGTTCTCGACTGGATGAAGGCGGTCGATGCGAAAACGGGTCTCGCCTCTATCCTTGTCGTCGGCGCCTATCTCGGCACGATCAGCCACACGCTGACGACGCTCGCCGTCATGCGCGCCGAGGGGCTCACGCCCCGCCTTATCGTCCTGAGCGAGAAGGAGCCGGGCCCCGTTCCCGCCGCAGAGACGGCAGAAACGATCGAGCGTTTTTCGGGCGGCGTGCCGGTCCGTATCGTGCCGCGAGGCGGCGCGGTATCGCTCGCGGAGTTCTTCTGAGGCGGATTATTTCGGTCCGAACAGAAACCAGAGGATCAGCCCGAGCACCGGCAGCAGGACCACGACGGCAATCCAGATCGCCTTCCAGAGGGGCTCCGCGCCGCTCTGCGCGATACGCACGATCGCATAGATGTCGAGTATCAGAATGGCGACGTAGAGAATGCCACTATATCCATTGCCAAGCATTCAGACCTCCTCACGCGAAATGACTCGGGCAAGGCTAAACCGATTTGGATGCCGGTGTAAGGACTGATTCCATCCGGCGCTGTGCCATCGCCTGACAGGTTCACTCACACGAAACGGGGCGTCGCGATCCCTTCGAATTCGAGCAGCCACTTCTTGGTCGGCAGTCCGCCGCCAAAGCCGGTGAGCGATCCGTCGGCGCCGATCACGCGGTGGCAGGGTACAATGATGGGAATGGGATTCTTCCCGTTTGCAAGACCAACCGCGCGCATGCCCTTCGGGTTGCCGATCGCGCGCGCAATATCGGCATAGCTCCGCGTCTCGCCATAGGGAATTCCGGAAAGAGCGCGCCATACGCTCATTTGAAACGGCGTGCCGGAAGGTGCAAGCGTCAGCCCGGAAAACTCTCTTTTCCTGCCCTCGAAATACTTGTCGAGTGCCTTCGCCGCCTGTTCGAGATGGGCGCGTGCACCGGCGCTGCCGTCGCGCATTGGAAAGGACACATCCTTCTGGTTCGGAAAGAGCACGGCGACGAGACCTGCATCCGTTGCTGCAAGCCGCAATCGGCCAATGGGAGCGTCCAGCACCGTCGTCGCGAGCGTATCGTCATCGGGAAGTTTCATTGCGTGTCTCCATCGATGGTCCAGAGTGCCAGCGCCGCATAGCCGCGCCAGGGCCGCCATGCTTCGGACATGGCTTCGAGTGTTTTTGCCGAGACCGGTTCACCATGGCCGGCCGCCTTGCGCAATCCC
>JAJLKS010000212.1:0-18611 GCA_033838765.1 Alphaproteobacteria bacterium | reverse complement strand
GGTGCTGGGCGACTGAGGCAGAGCCTCAATCCTCGCCCTCGATCCGCGGCAGCTCGCCGCCGCTCGCGCTGACCTGCTCGACGAGACGCACGATCCGCTCGATCATCATCAGCGGCAGAACCTCGTTCAGGAAGCGGATGCCCGCAACGCCGAGGCGTGCGGCTTCCGGCTGGTCGAGCTTTTCGCCGAGCCGGCTGTAGAAGCCGACCACCGCGCGCCGCGCCATCCAGTCCGTCATCTGCACATAGATGTCGTAGCTGTCGACCGAGTAACCGATCTCCGGCGTGAAGCCGAGGCCGCGCGCTTCCGCGATCAGTTCCATCAGGCGGACATTGCGCTGGTTGAGCCAGTCGCCATCCTCGCGCCGGTCGATGAAGATGAAGCCGCTCTTGTCGAAGGCGCGGATGTCCGCAAGCGAGATGCCGGTCTTCTTCGTCACATCCTCGACGCGCATGGGGCTGAGTTGGCGCCCTTCGGTCAGCAGCGGGCCGAGCGCGACCTCAAGACCGATCAGCCGCTCGAAGCCCTGCGCCGGCGCATCCACCATTTCGGAATTGACGATGGTCTTGATGACCGAGAGCGGCAGATGCCGCTCCTGCTGCAGCCGCCGGATGAGATTGAGACGGTTCACATGCTCCCGGCCATAGGCGGCGACATTGCGCTTCGGCCGCACGGGCTCCGGCAGCAATCCTTCGCGAATATAGTAGCGGATGGTCTCGCGCCCGATGCCGGTCGCGGCCTCCAGTTCCTTCATCTTCATGCGTCTGGCTTCTTCATTCCCGTTCCGGTCAGGCGCACGCCGCCGGCCGGATCCCCACGGAGTCTATCAGAGTCCGTCAAAAAAATGCGTAGCACGAATACGAAATCGCCGAAACCACCCGGACAGGCCATGCGGTCAATGGTCGCCATGCCGGGGCCCGCGCCGCGCGATCTCGTTCATCAGTTCGACCTGGATCTGCTGAATCTCCATGAGGCGCTGCCACTGGTGAATGAGCAGGTGATCGAGCTTCTCGTGCAGGTGACGGATTTCGAGTTCCGCCTTGAGATTGACCTTGTAATCGTTCTTGGAGCGGATGCGGTCGCGCGCTTCCTGCCGGTTCTGGCTCATCATGATGATGGGCGCCTGCAGCGCCGCGAGGCAGGAAAGAACCAGATTGAGCAGGATGAAGGGATAGGGGTCGAAAGGCCGGGCGAGAAGTCCCACGATATTGAGTGCGATCCAGCCCGAAAGGATCAGGCCGAATGTCACGATGAATTTCCAGCTGCCGCCGAAACTTGCAATGGAGTCGGACAGCCGCTCGCCGAAGGTCAGTTCGCCCTCGAAAAGCTCTTCGGCATTCTCCGCAAGAATGTCGTTCTCCTTCAGGCTGCGGAGCACTTCGGTCTCAAGCTCGTCAAGCTGGCCCTTGTCGGCCTCGATGGCACGGCGGATATAGAGATCGCGATAGGTGTTGAGATGATCGCGGCAGATCCGTGCATCCGCCGGTAACTCGCCACGATCGGCGTGGAGCAGCGCAAGGATCGGCTCGCGCACGGAGGACAGCGGCACGAGATCGCCGCGCCGGTGCGACGGCCCGCAGACGATGCAGCCATGGCGGTCATTCCGGTCTCTTTCATGCGCGATCGACATGATGATGGTCCCTCCCGTTCCATGACGATTATAGGCAAACCCGGCCGGAAAACGGCGCATGAAAAAGGGCGGCACATGGATTGTGCCGCCCCTCGATTTCGACCCAGTCGAGGATCATAGGCGCTCTATTATGGTCACGTTGGCAAGGCCGCCGCCTTCGCACATGGTCTGCAGGCCATAGCGCTTGTTGCGGGCCTTGAGCGCATGCACGAGCGTCGCCATGAGCTTGGTGCCCGACGCACCGAGCGGATGGCCGAGGGCAATGGCGCCGCCATGCACGTTGAGGCGTTCGGGATCGGCACCGAGATGCTTCGCCCAGGCGACCGGGACCGACGCGAAGGCTTCGTTCACTTCATAGAGATCGATGTCGTCGATCTTCATGCCGGCCTTCTTCAGCGCCTTTTCGGTGCCGGGGATCGGGGCTTCCAGCATGATGACCGGATCGCCGCCAACCACCGTCATGTGATGGATGCGGGCGAGCGGCTCGACGCCGAGCGCCTTCAGGCCCTTTTCGTTGACGATCAGAACGCCCGACGCACCGTCGCAGATCTGCGAGGAGGTCGCCGCCGTGATCGCGCCGCCTTCGGCAAGCAGCTTCACGCCCTTGATCGCCTCGAGCGAGGCGTCGAAGCGGATGCCTTCATCGACCTTGTGGATTTCCTTCGAGCCGTCTTCCAGCGTGACTTCGAGCGGCACGATTTCCCGATCGAAAAGACCGGCCTGCGTCGCCTTGATCGCCTTCTGGTGGCTGTTGAAGCCGTATTCGTCGAGCTGGTCCTTCGTGAGGCCGTACTTCTTCGCCATCATCTCGGCGCCCGCGAACTGGCTGAACTGGATGTTCGGGTAACGCTCTTCCATGTTCGGGCTCTTGTAGATGCCGAAGCCGTTCTTGAACGGCAGCGAGATCGGCATGCCCATCGGCACGCGCGTCATGCTTTCGATGCCCGCCGCAATGACGACATCCATGGCACCCGACATGACGGCCTGCGCGCCGAAGTGGAGCGCCTGCTGCGAGGAACCG
Organism: Alphaproteobacteria bacterium; assembly: GCA_033838765.1. Lineage (GTDB taxonomy): Bacteria > Pseudomonadota > Alphaproteobacteria > Parvibaculales > Parvibaculaceae > Parvibaculum. Next base: position 15,960 of record JAJLKS010000212.1, on the reverse strand, counting down.
CACTGGCGGTCGACGGAGGTCGCCGGCACGCTTTCCGGCAGCCCGCCCGCGAGCACCGCGTTGCGCGCGATGTTCATGCCCTGCTCGCCCGCCTGGTCGACGCAGCCCACGATCACGTCCTCGATGAGTTCCGGGTCGACGCCCGTGCGCTTCACGAGATCCTGAATCACCTTGCCGCCCATATCGGCGGGGTGCCAGTCTTTCAGTTTGCCGCCCTTGCGGCCGCCGGCGGTGCGCGCGGCTGCGACGATATAGGCTTCAGCCATGATGAGCTCTCCTTGGGTTGCTTGCGCCCGGCGCATGCCGGAGAAAACGCAATGACGCTTCTCGATATGTATATACACGGTGAGCGCGAACAAGCTGTCCGGCACCTGTATTTGCCGCGTATCATCTACATGGCACGGGGCTTGTCCAGCCGGAAACAAGCGCTTGCAACTTGCCGGAACTGTGCCCAGAGTTGCGAGAAAGCGTTGCCGCACAACAACTTGGCGGTTTACGCAGCGTCAAAGCGGCCCTCGAAGAAGGCTGACCGAAATTGCACCGCGCCACCGCGAAAAGGAACAGGGCATTGCGCCCGGGAGGACCCGTATGAGCGACAAATCGATCGACAATGCGATTGTCGACCCCAAGACCTATGCCCATGTCGACGAGTTCCACAGGCTTTTCACGAAGCTGCGCGCGGAGAACCCGGTGCGCTGGACGGAACCGGAAGGCTACCGCCCCTTCTGGACCGTGTCGAAGCATGCCGACATCATGGAAGTCGAACGCCAGAACGACAAGTTCCTGAACGATCCGCGCCTCACCCTCCAGACCGTCGAGGTGGAGGAGAAGGTGAAGGAATTCACCGGCGGCCAGTCGAAGCTCATCCGTTCGCTTGTCGACATGGATAATCCCGACCACCGCAACTATCTCGGATTGACGCAGGCCTTTTTCATGCCGCCGAACCTGAAGGCGATTTCGGCGCGCGTCGACGCACTGGCCGAGAAATATGTCGACCGGCTGGAAGCGAAGGGCGGCGAGTGCGACTTCGTGTCGGACGTGGCGGTCTGGTATCCGCTGCGCGTCATCATGACGGTGCTCGGCGTGCCGGAAGAAGACGAGCCGATCATGCTGAAGCTGACGCAGGAACTCTTCGGCTCGACCGACCCTGAACTGCGGCGCGAGAATTCCGACTTCAACGTCAACACGGTGACGGACTTCTTCAACTACTTCCACGCGCTGACCGAAGACCGCCGCAAGAACCCGAAGGACGATGTGGCGAGCGTCATTGCCAATGCGACCATCGATGGTGAGCCCATCGGCCATCTCGAAGCCATGTCCTACTACATCATCGTGGCGACGGCGGGTCACGACACGACGAGTTCGACTGCGGCGGGCGGCCTTCTCGCCCTGATGCAGAACCCGGATGAATTCGCCATGCTGAAATCCGACCCGGAGAAATATCTCAACGGCGCGATCGACGAGATGATCCGCTGGACGACGCCGGTGAAGCATTTCTTCCGCACGGCGGCCGTTGACTACGAACTGCGCGGCCAGAAGATCAAGGCGGGCGACAATCTTCTCATGTGCTACTGGTCGGCGAACCGCGACGAGGAGGCCTTCGAGGACCCCTTCTCCTTCCGCATCGAACGCTCGCCCAACAAGCACCTCGCCTTCGGCTATGGCGCCCATCTCTGCCTTGGCCAGCATCTGGCAAAAATGGAAATCCGCGCGCTCTACAAGGAGCTTCTCGCGCGGCTCGACCATATCGAACTCGCAGGCGACCCCGCTTTCGTGGAAGCGAGCTTCGTCTCGGGGCTCAAGCGCCTTCCCGTGCGTTACCGCATGAAGCGCAAGGCGGCGTGAGGCCCTTTGGGCGTCTCCCCCACTTCGTCATGGCCCGGCTTGTCCGGGCCATCCACGTCTTTCTTAGCTGAGCCGTTGCAAGGGAAGACGTGGATGACCCGCATAAAGCGGGTCATGACGGCTGAGGGATGACGTGACAGTAATGAACAAAAAAAGGCGGCTCGCGAGAGCCGCCTTTTTCATGCCCTGTGACGGGACTTATTCGTAGTGGAATTCCTTGCCCGTCAGGTCGATCGCCGGGACTACGTCCTTCTCGGTCCAGTAGTCCTGCGTGTGCTGCCATTCCGGCTTGTCGCCGCATTTCGGCAGGAGATGCATGCCGCGCATGAGGTAGCCCGGATTGAAATTCTCCGGATCGATCCAGGGCTGAAGCTTCATGTTGTGATCTTCGGGGCGAAGCTCAACGGTGACCTTCTTCCGGCCGGTCTTCGTCATGTGGTTGAGAAGGCGCGTCACGAAATCGCCGAGAATATCGACGCGCAGCGTCCAGCTCGCCCGGAAGTATCCAAAGACCCAGACGAGGTTCGGCACGCCCGTGAACATCATGCCGCGATAGGTGACGGTATCGGCGAAATTGACCGGCTTGCCATCGACCGTGAAGTCGATATCGCCCATGACGCACAGATTGAAGCCCGTCGCCGTGATGATGATATCCGCTTCAAGCTCCTTGCCGGACTTGAGCAGGATGCCCTTTCCGGTGAAGCGCTCGATCTCGTCGGTCTCGACGGAGGCCTTGCCCGACGCAATGCCCTGGAAGATGTCGCCATCGGGCACGAAGGCAACGCGCTGCTGCCACGGGCGGTAGCGCGGCGTGAAATGCTTCTGCACGAATTCTTCCGGCAGGAAGAGACGAACGGCATCGAGCAGTTCTTTCCTGACCTCTTCCGGTTCCTCGAAGGAGCGGCGCGCAAATTCCTTCTGGTTGTGCAGGATTTCGCGGCGCGTGATCTCGTGAATCCACGCCTCGTCCACCTGCAGCTCGCGCAGCCGGTTCGCCAGCTCGTTTTCGTTGCGGCCGGGAATGAAATAGGTCGGCGAGCGCTGCAGCAGCGTCACATGCTTGCAGTCGCCGGCAATGGCGGGAACGAGCGTTGCCGCCGTCGCGCCCGAGCCGATCACCACGACATTCTTGCCCTTGAGGTCGAGATCGTCCGGCCAGGTCTGCGGATGGACGATGCGGCCCTCGAACTTCTCCATATCCGGCCATTCGGGCGTATAGCCTTCCGCGTGGCGGTAATAGCCCTGGCACATCCACATGAAGTTGCAGGTGAAGGTGAGCCGCTCGCCCGTATCGTTGCGCGTGGCCTCGACCGTCCAGAGATTGTCCTTGCTCGACCATGTGGCGGAGGTGATGCGATGGCCATAACGGATATGGCGGCCGATATCGTTCTCCTCGATCACCTCGTTCATATAGGTGAGGATTTCTTCCGCCGTCGCGATGGGGGCGCCCGTCCAGGGCTTGAAGCGGTAGCCGAAGGTGAAGAGATCGCTGTCGGAGCGGATGCCCGGATAGCGGTGCATATGCCAGGTGCCGCCGAAACTGTCGAGCGCCTCGAGAATGACGAAGCTCTTGTCCGGCGACTGCTGCTGCAGGTGCCAGGCCGAGCCTATCCCCGAGATGCCGGCTCCGGCGATCAGCACGTCGAAATGCTCCACCTTTGCCGGGCCCCTGGCCGAGGGCCGTTCAAGCGTTTCCGTTCCAGTCATTTCCTGCCTCTTTTATGGTGCGGCGCTTCTTGGGTCGCCGGATTTCAATGATCCTATCTTGAGGCCCTGAAATCTAGGGTCAATACCCTAATTTCGCCGGGGGCGGTCTAAATTGACGCAGGGTCAAGGTGCTGCGGCAGGGTCCGGCAGGGCAAGGCGGTAGAGATGCCAGGTGGCATGGCCGAAAACCGGCAAGACCACGAGAAGCCCGAGGAAAAAGGGCAGCGAAGCCGCGAGCACGCAAAGCGTGACGAATACGCCCCAGCCGAGCATGACCACCGGGCTCTGGAACACGGTTTTTATGGAGGTAATCATGGCGGTGACCATATCCACCTCGCGCTCAAGCAGCAGCGGGATCGAGATGACGGTGATCGAGAAGAGGACGAGCGCCAGAACCGCGCCGACCACATGACCGATGGCAAGGAAGAGAAGCCCGTCCTGCGTGGTGAAGACCACGGTGAGGAATTGCTCGAAAGAGGCAAAGGAAACGAGACCGAGGAAAAGCGCGATCAGGAGCCGGACCTGATACATCCAGATCCAGAAGACGAAGAGCATCACGAAGGCCATCCACGAGACTTCGCGGCGGCGCTGCGCCCAGATGACGGCAAAGACATCGCCCCATAACGGGCGCTCGCCTGCGGCAAGACGCCGGCTCACCTCGTAAAGCCCGACGGCGGCGAAGGGCCCGACCAGCGGAAAGCCGATGGCGAAGGGGTAGATGAGCCAGGGAAGCTGCCAGATGGTGAGCGAGGCGACGATGACCGCGCCGATCAGCGCGAAGGCGCCGCCGATGACGAGGCCGAAAAGCGGCGCGCGCAGGAAATCGCGAAGTCCCGCCTTCAGCGCGGCCGCGAGATCGCCGAACGTCACGGTGCGGATGCGCGGCAGACCATTGGCCGGTGCGGCGGACAGATCGGACATCTTCTTCCTCCCCTGAAACGAAGACGCTGACGGGAGAAGTATGAGCAGAAGAGGATGTGCAGTTCCAGTGCCGTCATGCCGCAGCGGCGGGCGCCGCAGCCTCGCCACTCGAAAGATAGGCGGACCAGGCCGAGAGAAGCGCTTCCGCCTCACCTGAGCCGAAGACATGGCGGTCCGGCCGGACGAGAAGCGCAGGCGCACTGCCCATCAACGCCTCAAATGCTTCCCTGCCGTTTTCGAGCGCGCCGAGAGTGACTGCGAAGCCTCCAAAACCGCGAGAGGCATCGTTCTCCTCGTGGACGATGAGGATGGGCGCATAGCCCGCCGCATCGTCGAGCCGCGCACCGCGAAAGCCCGCATCCGGCGCGACCATGCCGCCGCCCGGCAGGATGCCCGACTTGAGGCCCTCAAGCGCAATCATCGCGTTGATGCGCTTGTCTTCCGGCACAGCCAGCATGTCCCTGTCGCGCGCCCTTGCCGCTTCCCTGTCCTGCGTGCAGACGATCTTGCCGAGCGTGACCGCCATGCCCGTTATCATGCGCACATGCGGCTCGCGTTCCGCCCGATAGCTGTCGAGCAGCGCATCGCCCGCCCGCCCGCGCAGCACGGCCCCTATCTTCCATGCGAGATTGGCGGCATCGCGCACGCCCGAGCAGAGGCCTTGCCCGAGAAAGGGCGGCATCTGGTGGGCCGCATCGCCCGCGAGAATGACCGGGCCCTTGCGCCATTCCTTTGCGATCAGCGCATGGAAGCGGTAGACGGCGCGGCGCTCGATCTCGAATTGCGCGGGATCGTGATAGCGCGCGATCATCGCGGCGATTGCCTCGTCGCTCACGACATCTTCGGGCTTCTCATGCGGCAGCAGCATGAATTCGAAGCGATGACGGCCCGGCGCCCTCGGCCTGGAGGTGACAGGGCGCGCCGGAGCGCACTAGTGCAGACCGGCCGTCGAGATGCGCGTGACGCCGCCCGTCAGAACCGTGTCGATGACGAGCCACGGCTCGTCGAAGCCCATATCGTCGAAGGCGATTCCCGCGCCGCGCCTGACCGTGCTGTTGCCACCATCGCAGCCGGCGAGAAAACGTGCGGCGATTTCCTTCACGCCTTCGGGCGTCTCGACTTCGGCAACGACGCCCTCGCCATCCTTACGCCAGCCCTTCAGCGCATGCCCAAGGCGGACCGAGACGGACGGAATCGATTGGAGCCGAGCGCGCAGCGCATGTTCGAGCGTCGGCTGATGGAACATCGACGTCCAGGGCCAGCCGGTAGGCGCAACCGAGCCTTGCGGCGCGAAGCCCATCAGCAATTCGCCCCCGGCATTGCGGAACTCCTAGGCCGCGAGCGGCTGACTTGCCTTCGAGACGGCCTCGGCGCCGCCCGCAAGATGGAGAAGGCGCATCGTCTCGTGATCGAGATGAGCGGCGCGCGGCATGGGATAGACATTGATGTCGCGCTCGATGGCGATCGCCTTCACGCCCATCCGTCCGAGATAGACACCGAGCGCCGCGCCGACGGGCCCAAGGCCCACGATCAGAACATCCGTTTCCTCGCGCATGCCCTCCCCCTTCCGCTTCAGCCGATAATCGTCTCTGCCTTTTCCGGCACGACGCGATTTTCGATGTAACCGAGCTTCTCGACCTCGACGCGGACGACATCGCCCGCCTTGAGAAACTGCATCGGCTTCATCGCTGCGCCGACGCCGCCCGATGTACCGGTGAAGATCACATCGCCCGGATCGAGCGTGAAGGCCTGGCTAAGATGCGCGATCTGGTCGAAGCAGTTGAAGATGAGATGCTTCGTGTTGGAGTTCTGGCGAAGCTCGCCATTGACCCAGCATTTGATGTCGAGCGCATGCGGATCGCCGACTTCATCGGGCGTCACGATCCACGGGCCGATGGGCCCATGCGTGTCGAAGCTCTTGCCGATCTGCCATGTATTGGTACGAAGCTGCCAGTCGCGCACGCTGACATCGTTGCCGACGAAATAACCGGCGATCACCTCATGCGCGCGTTCCTTTGGCACTTGCTTGCAGCGCTTGCCGATGACGAAGCACATCTCTGCCTCGTAATCGAGGAGCGACGAGACTGCGGGCAGCGCCACATCGTCATAAGGGCCGGTGATGCAGTTATGCTGCTTGTTGAACCAGACCTGATGCTCGGGCATGGGCTGGCCCGACTCTTCCACATGGTCGCGGTAGTTGAGGCCGATGGCGAGCACCTTGCCGGGAAAGGGCACGGGCGCACAGAGATGCACATCGGCGAGCGGAAGGGTATCGCCCTTCGCCGCCGCAGCGCGCGCTTCTTCCATCGCCTTGTCGCTGGAGATGAGCGCCGCCATGTCGCGCGGCAGCGAGGGCGCGGCGGCGGAGAGATCGACGACGCCGGCATCCTTGACGACGCCGAGGCGCGTGCCGCCCTTGTATTCGAAAGTCGCAAGTTTCATTTCCGTCTCCTGTTTCCCGCTCACGAGCCCATGCTGGGCGGTGCGGGCGGGCCCCATTGATTGCCCATCAGCTGATCGATTCCGACGACATTGGGCGGCGTCTCGTTGTTGAAGAGGTCGCCATCGGTCCAGTGTTCGACGGTGTGGCCCCAGGGATCGCGCCAGTAGTCGAAGATCTGGCTGCCGAGAATGTGGCGTCCGACACCCCATTCATGGCGGCGTCCCGACTGCGCCAGCACCTCGCGCCCCGCCATGAGATCGTCGAAATTCGCAACCTCGAAGGCGGCATGGTTGAAACCGGGCGTGCCCGTACCGACGGGAAAGAGCGTGTGATGATCGACATGCGTTGCGCCCCGGTCGCAGCGGAGGAAGGCACCGATGGGCGCGCCGGGCGCGATCTCGATTTCGTCCGAGGTGACGAGGCCGAAGCGCGACTTGTACCAGGCCTCGCTTTCGCGGAAGTCGCGCACATTGATGACGCAATGCCCGAGGCGCTTCACCTGGCTCGGGCCGGGCTGGACGCGGAGCGGCGCACCCTGACGGGGCCGCGCCTCTCCGTCATTGTGGACAAGGCGGCGTTCGACAGGAAGCGCTGCGGGCTTTTCCTGACCGGCGACGACATCGACCTCGAACCCGTTTGGATCGGTGAAGCGCAGGCGCATGCCGCCGCCCGGCGCGTCGCTTTCTTCCGGTGCAATGCCATGTTCGCCCGCGAGCCTTTGAAGATCGGCGATGCTTTCCGCATAGAAGCCGAGACCGGCAAATCCCGGCTCGCCCGGTTCAGTCACATGGCCGAAGGGAAGCGGGTCGGTGCCGCGCATGAAGAGCGCCTTGTCGCGGCGCCCGGCGCGAACCATGCCGAATTCGACGAGAAACTTTTCCATCTCGTCGAGATCGGGCGCGCGAAAGCGCACATAGGCAATGTCAGTCACCTTGATCATCTTGTCCTCCCGCGCCGTGGCGCCTAGCCGAAGAGTTTGATGCCGCTTGCATCGAAGGGACGGGCGAGAATTTCCTCGACTTCGTCATGCGCGAGGCCGAGGCCTGCGAGCAGCACGGCAGCCATCTGCCGGGCATAGCCCTCTCCCCTGAGAATTTCCGTCCCCTCCCCGCCCGCCTCGATCGTGTCGAGCACGTGACGGATACCGATGGTGCCGACCGCGACGACGAGGTGCAGGGCGGCGAGTTCTCCCGGCACCTTGATGCGGCCCTTCGCGATACCGTCGCGAATGTCTGAAAGGAGATGCGCATTGCCATGCGCGTCGAGCGAGGCACCGCTTTCATAGAGCCGCGCGAGCATCGCGGCCTTCACGGGATCGAGCACCACGCCCGCCATGAAGAGACGCACGCCGCGCGAAATGCGCTCGGCCGGATCGCCGATGCCGCGATTGATCTCCTCGACCGCCGCATTCATGGAATGGCGAACCGTGGCGGCGACGGCGCGGGCAATGTCCGCCCGGTCGGTGAAGTAATTGTAGAAGGTGCCTTTCGCGACACCCGCAACATTGACGATCTCGTCGATCGTCGTCGCATCGACACCCTGCTTGGCAAAGAGCCGGAGCCCTGCCTCGACCAGAATGGCCCTCATCCGCTCGCGCCTGCGCGAACTCTGCTCTTCCGACCTCGATGCGACGCCGCTGCGGCTTGCCATTCCGTCCTCCGTCTTCACTTGACCAAATAGTCATAAGATGACCATTCGGTCAACTAGACGGCCAGTCAGTTTGGCCGCGCATGACACCGGCAGATAAAAAGACAAGGAATTATAGTGACTTAGCTCAGACCGGCGATCTGCTTCCGCATTGGGCAATTGTCGTGGAGCAGCCCGCGAAAGACGAGATCGAGCTGAAAATCGACAATCGCGGCGCGATCCGCCCAGGGAAACTGGTCATGGGTGATGAGCAGCGACACGATGCCATGCCCTGCCGCCCAGACCGCCTCTGCCAGCAGGTCCGTATTGGCAAAGCGCGTGCGGCCGGCCAGCGCCACATCCCTCACCGCCCGGTCCAGAACGTCGAAGGCGAGCGAGCCCTTGGAAGGCGTCTGCCGCGCCTCATCCGTCCGCGGCACAGCGAGCCCCGCCCGGACGAGCCCCGACATGGGCGTCATGAAGACGAGGCGGTATTCCTCGGGCCGGGACAGGCCATATTCGATATAGGCCCGCATCGCGCTGCGCAGCCTGTGAAGCGGCTCGGTTTCCTTCGCGCTGGCCGCTTCGAGCGCCGCCAGAAGGTCGCTGAAAAAGCCTTCGATGATGACGAAGAAGATCGCTTCCTTGTTCTCGAAATGCTGATAGATCGCGGCCTGGGTGATTCCGACCCGCTTCGCGATCTTGCGCATCGAGACATTGTCGGTGCCCTCGGCGGCAAAAAGCGAGCGCGCGGCGGCGACGATCTGCGCCCGCCGTTCCTCGGGCGAGAGCCGCTTGCGGCGGGGCTTTGCCGGCGTTGCGGCCTCTTTCCCCTGCGGTTTTGCAGTTTTTTTCGCCATGCCGCTAATTAACACCGTTCGGTAGCCTTGACCAGCGCCGCCACGCCCTTAAATAAACACTGTTAGGTAATTGAGGGAGGCTGGGGATGGACCTGTCGCGGCAATTGATGCTGGGCATAGTGCTGGGCGCGGGCCTGCTTGCGGGCTGCGGCGAGGCGCCGGGCGAAGAAGCCGGCAACGGCGGCGCGGAGGCGGGCGTGCCCGTACTCGTCGCAGAGGCCCGGCCAGCCCCCGAGGTCAATGACGTCCAGGCCTATGGCATTGTCCGGCCGGACCGGGAAGCCGTTCTCTCCTTCAAGATTTCAGGCCTCGTGAAGGCGATCGCCGCCGACAAGGGCGACCTTGTGAAGAAGGGCGATGTGCTGGCCGAACTGGACCAGCGCGAGATCGACGCGGATGCGCGCCGCGCCGCCGCCGCCCTTGCAAAGGCAAAGCGCGATGTCGACCGGCTGAAGCCTCTGGCCGAAAAGGGCTTTGCGAGCCGCCAGGCGATACAGGATGCCGAAACCGCCTATGAACAGGCGCTGTCGGAGCGCACCCGCGTCGAGTTCAACCGCTCGCTCGCCCGCATCACCGCGCCCGCCGACGGTGTGGTGCTGGAGCGCATGGCGGAGCCGAACGAAATCGTGAGCCCCGGTGCACCGATCCTCACCGTCAGTCAGGGCGGCGGCGGTTTCATCATGCGGGCAGGCCTTGCCGACCGCGAAGTGGCCCGCATCCGCCTCGGCGCCGCGGCGAAGGTGACGCTCGATGCGTTTCCGGCCATGGAACTGAAAGGAACCGTGCGCCGCATCGCCGCCGCAAGCGAGGCGCGCACCGGCACGTTCGAGGTCGAGATCGAGCTTGGCGAGGTTCCCGCCGGAACGGCGAGCGGCTTCGTCGGCGAGGCGCGGATAGAGCCTGCGAAACCGGAAGACGGCGACGCACCGGCCGCCCTTGCGATCCCCGCGAGCGCGATCCTCGAGGGACATGGCTCGACGGCGAATGTCTATGTCGTCGACGAAGAGACGATGACCGTTCGCCCGGCGCGGATTGCCGTGTCGCATCTTGCAGGCGGCGACGTGATCGTGACCTCCGGCATCGAGGCGGGCGAGCGCGTGGTGAGTGCAGGCGCGCCCTATCTGCGGCCCGGCGCGAAGATTCGCATCGTCACCGACCTCAAGGCGGCGCAGCGCGCCACGCAGCCGGAGACCGCGCAGCCATGATCCTGAGCAACATCTCGGGCTTTGCGGTCCGCAACTGGCAGTTTACGCTTGTCGTCTTCGCCATGCTGGCGGCAATCGGCTTGAACGCCTTCAGCGCGATCCCCCGCGCGGAAGACCCTGAGCTTAAAGGCCCCTTCGCGGTCATCAATGTGGCGCTGCCGGGCGCCGACCCGTCCGATATCGAAAAACTCGTCATCCGGCCCATCGAGGATGTGGTGAACCGGCTCGACGATCTGAAGGAGATCGAAAGCCGCGCCGAAGACGGACTTGCCGTCATCACGGTCGAGTTCGACTGGTCGACCGATCCCGACAAGAAATATGACGATGTGGTGCGCGAGATCAACGCGCTGCGCCCCACGCTTCCCTCCGGCATCCGCCGCCTCGACATCAACAAGTTCCGCACCTCGCTCACCAACATCGTGCAGATTGCGCTCGTCTCGGAAACGGCGCCGAACCGGGTACTGGAAGATATCGCCGACGATCTGACCGACGAACTCTACCGTGTGCCCGGTGTACGCGACGCGGAAGTCTGGGCACTGCCGCAATCGGAAGTGCGCGTGGCGCTCGATTTCGGACGCCTCGCTGCACTCTCCATTCCGGTGACGGCCGTTGCCAATGCGGTGGGCGCCGATGCGCGCGAACTTCCCGGCGGGCCTGTCCAGGCAGGTGCGCGGCGCTTCAATCTGAAGACCGCAGGCGGTTATGACGATCTGGAGTCGATCCGCAATACGGTGGTCGGCAGCTTTGGCGGCAACATCGTGCGGGTGCGCGATGTGGCGGAGGTGAGCTGGGAAACGGAAGAGGCAACCTATCTCGGCTGGTACAATGGAGAACGCGCCGCCTTCGTGACCGCAAACCAGAAGGAAGGCCAGAACATCTTCAAGGTGCGCGATGCCATCTTCGAGGTGCTGGACGAGTTCGAACAGCGCCTGCCCGCCGATATCCGCATGGAGCGCGCATTCGACCAGTCGATCTCCGTCGCAAGCCGCCTGAACCGGCTCTATCTCGATTTCGCGATCGCCGTGAGCCTCGTCAGCATCACGCTTCTGCCTCTCGGGCTGCGCGCCGCCGCCATCGTCATGGTGTCGATACCGCTGTCGCTCGCCGTCGGCATTGCGCTGCTGAACGTCACCGGCTTTTCGCTGAACCAGCTTTCGATTGCGGGCCTCGTGCTGTCGCTCGGCCTTCTCGTCGACGATTCGATCGTGGTGGTGGAGAATATCGAGCGTCATCTGCGCGAGGGAAAGCGACGCTATGAGGCGGCGATTGCCGCGACATCGCAGATTTCGCTCGCTGTCGTCGGCTGCACTGCGGCGCTGATCCTCGCCTTTCTGCCGTTGCTCTTTCTGCCGGAAGGGGCCGGCAAGTTCACACGCTCGCTCCCCGTCGCCGTTCTCTTCACCGTGGCGGCCTCGCTCGGCAATGCGCTGACGATCATTCCCTTCCTTGCAAGCCGGCTGCTCAGCGACAAGGCGCACCCGGAAGGCAATATTTTCCTGCGCGTCGTCATGCGCGGCATTCACACCTTCTACCGGCCGATGCTGCATGTCGCACTCACCTGGCCGCGCACCACCGTGCTCGGTGCCATGGCGCTCTGCTTTGCGAGCTTTGCCCTGATCCCTGTCATCGGCTTCAGCCTGTTTCCGCCCGCCGACAGCCGTCAGTTCGTCGTGCGCATCGAAACGCCGCAGGGAACGAGCCTCGAGGAGACCGAGAAGGCGCTCGCCTATGTGACGGAGACGCTGCTGGCGCGCGAGGAGATCGAATGGGTGATGGGCAACCTCGGTCGCTCCAACCCGCAGATATTCTACAACGAGAATGCGCGCGAGCAGCGCCCGAACAAGGCCGAAGCCTTCGTGCAGATGACGGAGTTCGACCGAGAGCGCACGCCGAAGCTGCACGACGAACTGCGCGCCGAGTTCAACAAATATCCCGGCGCCCAGATCGTGCTGCGTACCTTCCAGAACGGCCCTCCCATCGAGGCGCCCATCGCCGTGCGGATATTCGGACCCGATCTTGCCATCCTCAAGGAGCTTGCCGCCGAAGTGACGCGCATCATCGAAAGTGTCGAGGGAACGCGCGACGTGGTGAACCCGGTGCGGCTCGACCGCACCGACTACAATCTCGGCCTCAACACCGAGAAGGCCGGCCTCCTCGGCGTACCGCCCGGCGAGATCGACCGCACCGTGCGTCTTGCCATTGTCGGCGAGACGGTGGGCGCCTTCCGCGAAACGGATGGCGACGAGTTCCCCATTGTCGCGCGGCTGCCGCTCGACGGGCACCACAGCATAGAGGCGCTTGAAAAGATCTATGTGCCGGTCGCAAGCGGCGAGGCCATGCCGCTGTCGCAACTCTCGCAGCCCAGGCTTGAATCCACCACCGCGCGCATCGACCGTTTCGACCGCCAGCGCCTCACCACCGTCACCGCCTATACGCAGACCGGCTACAACACGGAGAAAGTGACGAACGAGGTTTTCCGCCGGCTCGCCGATCTTCCCCGCCCGCCGGGATATGAATTCGCCGCAGGCGGCGAGATCGAGGCCCGGCAGGCAGGATTCTCCGGGCTCGGCGATGCGATCCTGATTGCCATATTCGGCATTCTCGGCGTGCTCATCCTCGAGTTCCGCGCCTTCCGCACGACGCTTGTGGTCGCCGGCGTGATCCCGCTCGGCATGGTGGGCGGACTGCTCGGGCTTCTCGTCTCGGGCTACTCGCTGTCCTTCACGGCGGTGATCGGCTTCATCGCGCTGATCGGCATCGAGATCAAGAGTTCGATCCTGCTGGTCGACTTCACGAACCAGCTACGCCGCGAAGGCGTGGAACTGCGCGAGGCGGTGGAACGCGCGGGCGAAATCCGCTTCCTTCCGGTGCTGCTGACATCGCTGACCGCTATCGGCGGCCTGACGCCGCTCGCCATGCAGGGCTCCGGCCTCTATTCGCCGCTCGCCTTCGTCATCATCGGCGGGCTTGTCTCCTCGACGGTGCTGTCGCGGCTCGTGACGCCCGCCATGTATTACCTGCTGGCGCCGCGGGAACTCGATGAAGAGGCGCCGGGCGCACTGCCTGCTGGCGCCGCCGCGCGCGCAGGCGACTGATCCTCCGGCCGCAACGCGATTGGCGGACTCCCTCATCCGCCGCGGCCAAAGAGAAAGGGCGGCACCTCTTCACAAGGGCCGCCCTTTCGATTTTGCACCGGCTGTCCGGCGGTCAGTGACCGCGCATCACCGCACGCGCTTCCTCTTCGGAAAGCGGCTTGCGCTTCAGCGGCCAGAGATACTCGAACACCGCGACGAGAGCCGGCAGGAGCGTGACCGCACCGAGCATGTTCACGATGAACATGAAGGTGAGGAGCAGGCCCATATCCGCCTGGAACTTGAGCGCCGAGAAGGCCCAGGTGCTGACGCCGACGGCGAGCGTGAGGCCGGTGAACATCGTCGCCGAACCCACGTCGTAAAGCGCCTGCAGATAGGCCTCATGCGGGTTCTTGCCCATGCGCATGTAGCGCTGCATGCGGTTGTACTCGTAGATGCCGTAGTCGACGCCGATACCGACGGCGATGGCAAGCACGGGCAGCGTCGAGATCTTGAGGCCCACACCGAAGGCGGTGAGGAACCAGTCGCCGATGATCGTCGCGAGAATGAGCGGCAGCACGCAGCAGAGCGCGCCGCGCCATTCGCGATAGGTGATGATAACCAGCGTCATGATGACCGCATACACATAGAGCAGCATGGGCAGCTCGGACTTGTGCACGATCTCGTTGGTCGCCGCCACGATCGGCACGTTGCCCGTACCGATACGCATGTTAATCCCGTCATAGGGATGCTCGGCGATATAGGTTTCGAGTTCGGCCCGGACGTGGTTCACGGTCTTGGCCTTGGTGTCGCGAATGAAGATCGCGACGGCCGCCGTGGAACAGTCCGTGTTCACGACGCCGGAGGCGCTGGAGATGCTCGAGGTTGCCTGGGCAAGCGCCGCCGAATTGCGCGGCAGGTTGCGCCACTTCGGGTTGCCTTCCTGCCACATGCTGTTGATGGCCCGGGCAAGAACCGGAAGGCTGATGACCGACTGCACACCATCGACGTTGCGCATGTACCAGCTCATCTTTTCGAGATGGTGCATCTTGCCGTAGTCGATGCAGACCACGCTGTCGGATTCGACGATGACGGTCAGCACGTTGAGACCGAGCGCGAAATTCTCGGCGATGTAGCGGCTGTCCTGATTGTAGCGGGCATCCGGCCACAGCTCGCCCGCACCCTCATGCACGTCGCCGATCTGCTTGTCGCGGGCCTCATAGAGACCAACCATCGCAATGACGAAGCAGAGTGCGACGAAGGGGAAGGCAAGCTTCGGGGTGGCGATCTTCGAGAGCGCCGGCCAGAGCTTGGCGCGGGTTTCCATCGCCCTGCGAACCTTCGCCCCATATTCCTCTTCCGGCGGCGCGATATAGGACACCAGAAGCGGCAGCATGATGAGGTTCGAGATGATCTTGAAACCGAGACCGATCGAAGCCGTGATCGCAAGCTCCTGAATCATGCCGATCGGAATGATGTAGAGCGTGGCGAAGCCGGCAAGTGTTGTCAGCAGTGCAACGACGCCCGGCCGGAACAGGAAGGTGAACGTCGCACGGGCGGCGGCCATCTTGTTGAGGCCCGCCGCCATTTCGGCGCCCACCATGTTGATCTGCTGCACGCCATGGCTGACGCCGATGGCGAATACGAGGAACGGCACGAGCACGCCGAGCGGGTCGAGACCGAAGCCAAGCAGATGGAGCAGACCGAACTGCCAGACGAGCGAGCAGAGCGACGCGCCGACCGTCACCGCCGTGAGAGTCCACGAGCGGCAATAGAGCCACATTGCAAAGCAGGTGAGAACGAAGGCGAGCGAGAAGAACATGACCACCGAAGCCGCGCCCTCGGCGATGTCGCCGGTGAGCTTGGCGAAGCCGACGATCTTCACATCGGTCGTGTCGGAAACATATTTGTCCCGCAGATCGGATTCGAGCTTCCGCGCGACTTCGAAATAGTCGAGGCGTTCCTGCGTCTCCGGATTGAAGTCGAGGAGTTCGGCGCGGATCATCGCACCCTGGAAGTCCGTCGAAACGAGGCGGCCGACGAGATCGGCGCGCAGCGTGTTCTGCATCACCGTGTCGATGTCGGCGTCCGTACCCGCGAAATTCGCCGGGATGACGTCGCCGGCCTCGAGACCTTCTTCCGTCACGGCGATGAAGCGCGTGTTCGGCGTCCAGAGCGACGTCACCGTGTGGCGCGCGACACCGGGGATGTAGAAGAGGTCCTGGGTGATGTCGTTCAGCTTGTAGAGGAAGTCGCGCTGGAAGATGTCGCCTTCCTTGTTT
>JAJLKS010000211.1:0-2442 GCA_033838765.1 Alphaproteobacteria bacterium | reverse complement strand
GGCGTCTTTGTCGGCGCGGATTTCATCACCGTCACCACGGCGGATGGCGAATGGCAGCATCTGAAGCCCGCCCTTCTCGGCGCCATCATGGAGCATTTCACCTCCGGCGCTCCGGTGCTCTTTGCGTCCGCCGGCGCGGAGGATGATGACGGCCATGCCGCCCATGACGGCGAGGACGGCGAGATCGTCTCCCAGATCAAGGAAATCCTCGACACGCGCGTCCGCCCCGCCGTCGCGCAGGATGGCGGCGACATCACCTTCCAGGGCTATGAGGCAGGCGTCGTCTTCCTCAACATGCAGGGCGCCTGCGCGGGCTGCCCCTCCTCCACCGTCACGCTGAAGCGCGGCGTGGAAAACATGCTGAAGCACTACATCCCCGAGATCGTGGAAGTCCGCCAGATCTGACCTGACGCGCGGTCAGTTTCCGCGCGCGCGGGTAGCACCGCCCGGCGAAGCCGTTATCGTGGCGGAAGTTTCATTTCGAATTTCCCGGAGGCCTTATGAGCCACAAGCTCGACGACAAGTCGCTCGACACCATCTTCCGCGAGGCGCGCACGCATAATGCTTGGGAAGACAAGCAAGTCTCCGACGACACGCTGAAGGCGCTTTACGATCTGATGAAATGGGGCCCGACGAGCGCCAACTGCTCGCCCGCCCGCATTATCTTCGTGAAGTCGAAGGAAGCGAAGGAGAAGCTAGCGACGGTCCTCTCAGAAGGCAATCTCAAGAAATCGATGGAAGCGCCCGTCACCGCCGTCATTGGTTATGACGTCGAATTCTACGAGCGCCTGCCCGAGCTCTTCCCCCATGCACCCGAAGCCAAGACCTGGTTCAACTGGTCGAAGGAATGGGCCGAGCAGACGGCCTTCCGCAACGGTTCCTTGCAGGGTGCCTATTTCATGATCGCCGCCCGCTCGCTCGGCCTCGATTGCGGCCCCATGTCCGGTTTCGACATGAAGAAGGCGGACGAGCTTTATTTTGCGGGCACCACCGTGAAGTCGAACTTCCTCTGCAATCTCGGCTATGGCGATCCCTCGGGTCTTTTCGACCGCAGCCCGCGCCTCCCCTTCGACGACGCCTGCACGATCGTCTGATCCGCACACGGAGTATTGCGCCCCTTGATCCTGCTCGCCTTCGATACAGCGCAAGGGGCGCTTTCCGCCGCCGTCATGGATGGCGAGGGCGTGCTCGCTTCGTTCTTCGAGCCGCGCACGCGGGGACACGCCGAAGCGCTGATGCCGCTTCTCGAAACCCTGCTCGCCGAGGCCGCCTTGAGTTTCGCCGATCTCGATGCGCTCGCCGTCACCGTCGGCCCCGGCACATTCACAGGCCTCCGCGTGGGGCTCGCCGCGGCGCGCGGCCTCGCGCTCGCCCGCTCGCTCCCGCTTGTGGGCGTCACCACGCTTGAAGCCATTGCCGAACCCGCTGGCGCCGAAGCGGACGAAACCTCAATTGCGCTTTTCGATGCGCGGCGCGATGAAGTCTATATGCAGGCTTTCGCCCCCTCGCTCGCGCCGCTCACGCCGCCGCTACTCGTTCCGCTCGATGAGGCGATGGCGCATCTGCCGCCGGGACATCTCGTGCTCGTGGGCACCGGCGCTCCCCTTCTCGCCCCCCGCCTCGAAGCGGCGGGCCGCGCCTTCCGCCTCTCCCCCGCAAAGCAGCAGCCCGGGGCGCAAGCCGTCGGACGGATCGCGCTTGCCCGCATCGCGGAGCAGGGGCTCGATGCCTTCCGCGTCCCGCCCGAGCCTCTTTATATTCGCGCGCCGGACGCGAAACTGCCGGGCGGCCTCGACCCGGCCGCGGCATGAGCGGCCCGGCCATCCGCGCCTCGGATGCCGCCTCGGCGGCCTCGCTCGCCGCCCTCCACCGCGCCTGTTTCGATGAGGCCTGGGACGAGGCGGCCATGCGCGAACTTCTCGCCATGCCCGGCGCCTTCGCCTATGAGGCGGGCGATCCGGCCAGCCTTGATGGCCTCGTGATCGCGCGCATCGCAGGCGGCGAGGCCGAAATCCTCACCATCGGCGTCCGGCCGGAGGTGCGGGGGAGCGGCCTTGGCCGCCGCCTCCTCGAAGCCGCCGCCATTCATGCGGCAGCCCTCGGCGCCGAAGCGCTGTTCCTCGAAGTCGCCGAGGACAATCGCGCCGCGCTGCGCCTCTATGAAACCTCCGGTTTCTATCTCGTCGGCATGCGGCCCGGCTATTACCGCCGCGAAGGTGCGCCGGTCGCCGCGCGCACGCTGAAACTCGATCTCGTCCCGCCCGCATAAATCCTTGACCGGCGAAGGGTTTTTCCCGTGCAGGCAATGCGCTTTGCCGCCGCTCCTTGGTGACAAGCGAGCCGCGCTTGGCCTATATTGTCGGCAATGACAAACCGCACCTCCACAGAAGCCCTGCGCCCCGAAGACATGCCGATGGATCCCGAGCGGATCGAGAATCTCTG
>JAJLKS010000210.1:0-6760 GCA_033838765.1 Alphaproteobacteria bacterium | reverse complement strand
TGACGCTTCCCATCGCGCGCGACCTCAGCCGCGAAGGCATCCGCATCAACACGATCCTGCCCGGCATCTTCGACACGCCGCTGCTCGCCGGTGCGCCTGAGAAAGTGCGTCAGGCGCTCGGTGCGCAGGTGCCGTTCCCGGCCCGTCTCGGCAACCCGGAAGAATATGCCTCGCTCGCGCTCGAAATGGTCCGCAACGGCTATTTCAACGGCGAAACGGTCCGTCTCGACGGCGCGATCCGCATGGCGCCCCGCTAGATTTTCAATAATTGAAAACCGAAAGCCCCGGTGGAAACACCGGGGCTTTTTTGTTGCCGCGTCTGAAAGACTATTTCTTCGTGGCCTTCCCGGCCTTGCCCGCCCATTTGTCCATCAGCGTGGCGAGCGCCACATCCTTCTCCGACAGCCCGCCCGCATCATGCGTCGTCAGCACGACATCGACGCGGTTCCAGACATTCGCCCATTCGGGGTGGTGGTCGGCCTTTTCGGCGGCGAGCGCGACGCGCGTCATGAAGCCGAAGGCCTCGTTGAAATCCTTGAACTTGTAGCTTTTCTCGATGGCGTCGCGGCCCCTGACCTTGGCCCAGCCCTTGAGCCCCTTCAGAGCCTTTTCGCGCGCCTTGCCCGTGAGTTTGCCGCTCATTTCCGTCTCTCCTCTGGCGTCACATGATTTGCGGGCCGAGCCTCGCGCTCTTAAGCTTCCTGTGCAAGAGGAATGAGGCATATGGACTGGAACGGTATCAAGGCGCCCACGCTGGAGGAATTCGAGAAGATTGCGGACGAGGCGTTCGCCCGGCTGCCGGAAGGGTTCCGCACGCGCTGCGAGGGGCTCATCATCCGCATCGAGGATTTTCCCGATGATGAGGTTGCCGCCGAAATGGGGCTCGAAAGCCCGTTCGAGCTGCTCGGTCTCTATCAGGGCATTTCCCATGTCGAGCGCTCGGTGATGGAGCCTGTTCACATGCCCGACATGGTGTTTCTCTATCGCCGCCCGCTGCTCGACTACTGGGCGGAATATGACGAGACGCTCGGCCATCTCGTCACCCATGTGCTGGTGCATGAGATCGGGCACCATATGGGGCTTTCCGACGACGACATGCATGCGATCGAGGACGCGGCGGGCAGGGACTAGTCTTCTTCCGTCCAGACGAAATCGGGATAGCGACGCTCGATCACGTAAGGTCCGCCGCCGGTCGAAGCCTTTGCCGAAAACAGCGTGAACTGCTCCACCGTGAAGGCGGGAGCGGCGAAGGGAGAATGGGCGCGGATGAAGCTGTAGACTTCGTCCGTCCCGACGCGGCCAAGCCGCGCAATCGTCATATGGGGGGTGAAGTTTCGCGTCTCGGGTTTGAGGCCCACGCGCCTTGCCGCGCTCTCATGCCGGCCCTGCAGGATGCGGAGCGGTTCGGAGGGCTTCACCCCTGCCCATAGGGTGTGGGGCCTTGCGCCGCCGAATTCGCCGAGGCCTTCGAGTTCGACCTCAATCGGCGCGACGGGAATCTCCTCAAGCGCCTCGGCGAAATCGCTTGCGACATCTTCCGGCATATCGCCTGCGAAGCGCAGCGTGATGTGAAAGTCCGGCCGCTCGATCCAGCGCGCGCCGTCGATCCCCTGCTGCAGCGGGATCAGCTTTTCCGCGACATCGTCGGGAATTTCCAGCGCGGTGAAGAGGCGGATCATGAGGTGCGGTCACCAATCAAGCTGTCATGCCCGGGCTTGACCCGGGCATCCAGTGCGTCGACTGACGAGTGTGCGGCTCTGGATTGCCGGGTCAAGCCCGGCAATGACAATCGGAACAAGAACCTCAAGGCGCCGGGTTGGGCTGGTCGAGATGGGCGGCCTCGATCTCGCTTTCGAGTTCTTCCGTCCATTTCACGTCGACGCTCGTCACGGCGAGCTTCAGCTGCTCCATGGTCGTTGCGCCGATGATGTTCGACGTCACGAAGGGCCGCGTCGTCACGAACTGATTGGCCATTTGCGAGGCGTCGAGCCCATGCTTCCTCGCGATGGCGAGATAGGCTTCGATGGCGCGGTTCGTCTGCGGGCTTTCATAGCGCTGCAACCGGTTGAAGAGCTGTTTTCGCGATCCCTGCGGCAGCGCGCCGTTCTGGTACTTGCCGGTGAGATAGCCCTGTGCCAGCGGCGAATAGGCGAGCAGGCCGACGCCGTCGCGATGAGCGATTTCCGAGCCGCCAAGCTCGAAGGTGCGGTTCACGAGGTTGTAGGCATTCTGGATCGACTGGACGCGCGGCAGGCCCTTCGTCTCCGCATGATGGAGAAATTTCATCGTGCCCCATGGCGTCTCGTTCGAGAGGCCGATATGGCGTACCTTGCCCGCCTTCACGATGCCGTCGAGCGTTTCGAGAATTTCCTCGATCGGGTGCGTCGCGCCCTCCATATGCTTGTAGCCAAGCCCACCGAAGAGGTTGATCGGGCGGTCCGGCCAGTGAAGCTGGTAGAGATCGATATAATCCGTCTGCAGACGTTTGAGGCTTTTGTTCACGGCCTCCTCGATCTGCGCCTTGCTCTGCTCGGTGCCTGCGCCATCGTCGCGGAGCCAGGTCATGGGGCTGCGGCCTGCAACCTTCGTCGCAAGAATCACCTTGTCGCGGTTCTTGCGCGCCTTGAACCAGTTACCGATGATCGTCTCGGTCGCGCCCTGCGTTTGCGGCTTTGGCGGCACGGCATACATTTCCGACGTGTCGAAGAAGTTGATGCCCTGAGCGATGGCATAATCCATCTGCTCATGGCCTTGGCTTTCAGTGTTCTGTTCGCCCCATGTCATGGTGCCAAGGCAGATCGAGCTCACCTTGATGCCGGTGCGCCCCAGTTCGCGATATTCCATTTGGTCCCCCCGAAGGAATGTTGTTGTTTTCGTTGTATCAGGAAATCTTGATAGCCGGTCAGTTGCCTGCGGTCTTCCGCTCGCGGGCTTCGGCGATCAGCATTTCGACTTTCGGCAGGATGCGCTCGACGATGATGCCGACGCCTTCCGCGGTCGGATGAATGCCATCCGCGAGGTTGAGGGAGCGCTCGCCCGCCACGCCGTCGAGGAAGAACGGATAGAGAATGAGGCCCTCGCTTTCGGCGAGGTCCGGATAGATCGTGTTGAAGCTCTCGCCATAGTCGCGGCCGAGATTGGGCGGGGCGAGCATGCCGGCAAGCAGCACCGGCAATCCGCGATCCTTCAGCCGGGAAACGATTTCGGCAAGGTTCTTCCGCGTCAGTTCGGGGTCGATGGCGCGCAGCGCGTCATTCGCGCCCAGCTCGACGATCACCGCATCGGCCTCGGGCCCCACGGCCCAGTCGAGCCGCGCAAGCCCGCCCGAGCTTGTATCGCCGGACACGCCCGCATTCACCACGGTCACATTCTCGTGACCGGCCTCTTTCAGCGCCGTTTCCAGCTGATGGGTGAAGCCTTCATCCGGCCCGAGCATGTAGCCTGCCGTCAGGCTGTCGCCGAGCGCCACGATTGTGAGCCCCTCATTGCCGCCATCGGCCGCAACAGGGCTCGCAGAGAGACAAAGGAGAAGGGTGATGCTCGCGAAAAACTTGCAAAGCGGCGCCGGGAGGCCATATCGCATAGTGTAACTTGCCTTTTATGTCTGCGTGCCGGGCAAGCGCCTGCGCCTTCCCGATCCGTTTCAGCCCCCGCCGCGTATCCAGAACGCATACAGGCCCGCCCCTAATTTAGGTCAGAACTTGCCCGAAACAATTATCGAACTCGACAGCGTGAAACTCAGCCTGCCCAGCGCGGCCGGTCCGGTCAATATTCTCAAGGGGATCGACCTCAAGATCGCCAGGGGCGAAACGGCCGGTCTTGTCGGGCCCTCGGGCTCGGGAAAGTCCACGCTGCTTATGGTGCTTGCCGGCCTTGAACGTCCGAGTTCGGGCCGTGTGACCTGCGCCGGGGCGGAGTTCACGCGGCTTGGCGAGGATGAGCTTGCCCGCTTCCGCCGCGATCATATCGGGATCGTCTTTCAGTCGTTTCATCTCATCCCGACAATGACGGCGCTCGAGAATGTGGCGATCCCGCTCGAATTCGCGGGCCGCGCCGATGCGTTCGACCGGGCAGCCGAAGAGCTGAAACTCGTCGGTCTCGGTCACAGGCTCACGCATTATCCGGGGCAGCTTTCGGGCGGCGAGCAGCAGCGCGTGGCGCTTGCCCGTGCGGTGGCGGGCGATCCGGACATTCTGCTGGCGGACGAACCGACCGGCAATCTCGACCAGTCGACGGGGCATGAGATCATCGAGCTCATGTTCGACCTGCATGCCCGCAAGAATGCGACGCTCGTCCTCATCACGCATGACGAGGCGCTTGCGGCGCGCTGCCACAGGATCGTGCGCCTGCGCGACGGTCTCGTCGAAAAGATCGAAGCGGGGACGCCCGCATGAGCGGCAGCGCCACGTCGCTTGCGCTTGCCGCGCGCCTTGCGCGCCGCGAATTGCGCGGCGGCATCAAGGGGTTTCGCGTCTTCATCGCCTGTCTCGCGCTCGGCGTGGCGGCGATTGCGGGCGTCGGCTCCGTTTCGGCGGCGTTGACGCGCGGGCTTGCCGAAGGGGGCCAGGACATTCTCGGCGGCGATGTCAGGATCCGCCTCATTCACCGAGAGGCAAGCGCCGAAGAGCGCGCCTATCTCGGAGAGCGTGCCGCAGTGTCCGCGTCGGCCGAAATGCGCGCCATGGCGCGCAATGCGGCGCCCGATGCGGCGCGCGGACAGACGCTTGTCGAGCTGAAGGCTGCCGACAATACCTATCCGCTTTACGGGTCGATGGAGCTTTCGCCCGCGCTTCCCTTCGACGAGGCGATTGCCATTCGCGGTGG
This sequence comes from Alphaproteobacteria bacterium, assembly GCA_033838765.1. Taxonomy (GTDB): domain Bacteria; phylum Pseudomonadota; class Alphaproteobacteria; order Parvibaculales; family Parvibaculaceae; genus Parvibaculum. The sequence continues at coordinate 1,936 of JAJLKS010000210.1, read as the reverse complement.
CGTGCCGGGGCTTGTGGTCGAGCCCAATCTTCTGTCGCGGCTCGGTGTCGTGATCGGCGACAAGGTGAAGATCGGCGATACGGATTTCGAGTTGCGTGCAACGATCCTGCATGAGCCCGACCGCGTTTCGGATGGCTTTGCGCTCGGCCCGCGCGCCATGATCTCCTGGGAGGCGCTGGCGAGTACCGGTCTCGTACAGCCGGGCAGCCTCATCGAATATCACTATCGCATCCGGCTTCCCGATGAAGCCCGCAGCAGCGCCGATATTTCGGCATGGGTTGCGGATCTTGCGGCGCGTTTTCCCGATGCTGGCTGGCGCGTCACCGATCGCAGCGACAGCGCGCCCGGCGTGCGCCGCTTCGTCGAGCGCGTTGCGCTTTTCCTGTCTCTCGTCGGGCTCACGGCGCTTGTCGTCGGCGGTGTCGGCGTCGCGAATGCGGTCAAATCCTATCTCGACGGCAAGCGTGCAACGATCGCGATCTTCAAATGTCTCGGCGCGCCCGGCGCACTTATATTCCGTCTTTACCTGATGCAGGTCATGGCGCTGGCGATGGTGGGCGTCGCCATCGGTCTCGTGATCGGCGGCGTGGCGCCTTTCATCGTGGATTGGGTCGCAGGCGACATGATCCCGATCCCGGCGGAACTCGGCCTTTATGGCGGACCGCTCCTTCTTGCGGCGGCCTATGGTGTGCTCACAGCGCTTGCCTTTGCGATCTGGCCGCTCGCGCGTGCGCGCGAAGTGCCGGCGACGAGCCTTTTCCGCGATCTCATCGCGCCGATGCGCCGCTTCCCCCGGCCGGTCTATGTGGCGGCGACGGCGGCAGCGCTTGCGGTTCTTGCCGGACTTGCGATCGCTCTCGCGGAAGAGCGGCTCTTTGCGCTCTGGTTCGTCATGGGTGCGTCGGGCGTCTTCATCGTGCTCTGGGCGGCGGCGCGCGGCATCATGGCGCTTGCGGCGCGCGCGCCGCGCGTGCGCTCGCCGGAGCTGCGGCTCGCGCTTGCCAATATTCACCGTCCCGGCGCACCCACGCCCGCCGTCGTATTGTCGCTCGGCCTCGGCCTCACGCTTCTCGTCACAGTCTCGCTCATCAACGGCAATCTCACCGGAGAGATTTCCGGCGATCTGCCGGATCGCGCGCCGGCATTCTTCTTTGTCGATGTGCAGCCCGACCAGATCGACGGGCTCGAAAGCCTCGTCACCGCGCGGGACGATGTAACCGGATTCAACCGTGTGCCCATGCTGCGCGGCAAGATCGCTTCGGTGAACGGCGTGCCGTCGGAACAGCTCACCGTCGCGCAGGAGGCGCAATGGGCACTTCGCGGCGACCGCGGCATCACCTATTCGGCGGCGCTGCCGGAAGGCTCCACGCTGGTGCGCGGCTCATGGTGGCCGGAAGATTATGCGGGTCCGCCGCTCGTGTCCTTTTCCGAGGAACTGGCGCAGGGCTTTGGCGTCGGTGTCGGCGACCGCATTGCGATCAATGTGCTCGGCCGCGAGATCGAGGCGGAAATCGCGAATACGCGCGAGATCGAGTGGACCAATCTCGGCATCAACTTCGTGCTGGTCTTCTCGCCGGGGCTGCTGTCGTCCGCGCCGCATACGGTGCTCGCCACAGTCGAAATGACCGGCGGGCCGGAAGCGGAGGAGGAACTGGAACGCGATGTGACATCGCAATTCCCCAACATCACCTCGGTGCGCGTCCGCGAAGCACTCGATGCGGTGAATGCGCTGCTTGAGAATTTCGCGATGGCCGTGCGGGCGACGGGCGCGGTCACGCTTGCCGCCGGTGTTCTCGTGCTTGCGGGCGCCATGGCGGCGGGTTTCCATTCCCGTGTGCGCGATGCTGTCGTGCTGAAGGTGCTCGGCGCGTCGCGGGCGCGCATACTCGGGGTCTATATCCGCGAATATGCGGCGCTCGGCCTTGCGACGGCGCTC
>JAJLKS010000209.1:0-4616 GCA_033838765.1 Alphaproteobacteria bacterium | reverse complement strand
GCCGACCGGCACGAGGAAAAGAATGTCGATGCGGCGCAGCGCGGCCACGATCTCGATCCGCCGCAGATGGCCGAGCAGCACGGCGTCGAAATGGGCGATGGCGCCGATCAGCCGTTTGTAGATGCCGAGAATGAGCGCCATGGTGCCGCCGCTGACGCCGGGTACGAGATCCGCCGCTCCGATGCACATGCCGCGCAGCACCTGCATCGCGGGGTGGAAATTCTCGCGGCCTTCGGTGCTCAGCGCATCGGTCACGCGTTCCCAGAGCGCGACAAGGGCGCGCGATGGGATATGCGCGAGCCGATAGAGCGCGTACGGCACCGGCGTTCCCCGTGCAAGCGCGAGTGCGACAAAGGCGCCGCCAAGCCCGCCCGCCATGATTGCGCTCGCCCATTCCGCGCCGGCCGCGATGCGCGGCACGGCGGCCAGCAGCATCAGGGCAAGTGCCATCAGCCCGAAATTGCGTCCGAAGGAGAGCCATAGCGTCACCGTGAGCGCACCGGCAAAAACCGCATGGGCGGCCGGAAAGGACGTCACGGAATTTGCGCCGGCCCCGGACCAGGGCACGGCCGTGCCGATGGCGATATGGCCCGGCAAGGTGGCGGCAGGCGAGGGCTGAACGCCAGCAAGCGCCACAGCCGCCACGAGCAGCACGAGCGGCAGCAGCACCGCGACGATGCCGAGCGCCAGATCATGCGCAAAGCCCGGCCCGCGCTCGCGGCCGAGATGAACGAGCCATGAGGCAAGGATCGTCAGTATCAGGAAGGCCGTGAATCGCGGTTCGCAGCCGATGGCCCAGAGGGTTGCCATGAAGCCGCTTTGGGCCGTGCCGTTCAGTGCGGCATGAAGGCTCGTATCGAGGCGGGCCCAGAGCGCGGCTCCGCCCGGCACGAGCCAGCTGGCGGCAAGAAGGAGCGCGGCTGCGGTCCATGCGCCAAGCGGCGCCATTCGCCAGCCCGCCGCCATCGGGAAGTCTGCGCCCGCTTGCCGTGCTTCCATGTTCCTGCCCCCTCCCTGCCGCCTGAGAATCGCGGTCACGAGTCTAGGGCGCGGGATGCGCGATGACACCAGAAATCCTGATGGCGTTCGATTCTCCTGCCGATATCTCGCCTCATTTGACGGCTAGGAAACCGCAGAGGCTGCTGCGATTAACCGAAAGCGAAATTCGGGCGCGCGCCATCTGCGAATTTCGCAGCGGGCATGCTAGCGTCGTGGCCATGATCCACCCCGGAGAGTCCTGGATGTCTCCCTCCCGTTCGGTCCATCTGTCCATGCTGCGGCTTCCCCTTTTTCCCGTCATCGCCCTTGCCGCACTCGCGCTTACCGGCTGTGCGGCCGATGCCTCGCCCGGCGCGCGGCTCCCGCTTGCGCCGCCCGGAAGCGTGGCCGACGAACCCGAATTTGCCGACTGGCTCACCGCTTTCCGCGACGATGCCATGAAGGCCGGCATTTCAGGCGACACCTTCGACCGCTCGATGCGCGGCGTGCGGCCCGATGCCGAGGTGGTGACGGCAAACGAGAGCCAGCCGGAGTTCACGCGTCCGGTCTGGGAATATCTCGAAGGCGCCCTGTCGGATACGCGCGTCGCGCGCGGCAAGGCGCTGCTTGCGGAGAACGAGGCGCTGCTCGGCCGCATCGAACAGCGCTATGGCGTCAACCGCCATGTGCTGGTTGCGATCTGGGGGCTCGAATCGAATTTCGGCACCTTCCAGGGCACGAAGAGCGTCGTCCGTTCGCTCGCCACGCTCGGCTATAAGGGGCGGCGCATGGAATATGGACATACGCAGCTCATCGCCGCGCTGCAGATCATCCAGAACGGCGACATCACGCCGGAAGGCATGACGGGTTCCTGGGCCGGCGCGATGGGCCAGACGCAGTTCATCCCGACGACCTATAATTCCCACGCGGTCGATTTCGACGGCAATGGCAAGCGCGATATCTGGAACTCGCATGCCGATGCGCTGGCCTCCGCCGCGCATTACCTCGCCGGGTCCGGCTGGACGACGGGGGGAAGCTGGGGTTACGAGGTGAAGCTGCCTCAAGGTTTCGATTTCGCCAGCGCCGATATGTCGGTCACGCGCACGGTCGGCGAATGGGCGGCAGCCGGTGTCGCCCGCATGGACGGGCGGCCCTTCCCGGGCGGCGAGACGGGCGAGAAGGCGTCGATCTTCCTGCCCGCCGGTCATCGCGGCCCGGCTTTCATCGTCCTTGGCAATTTCCGTACCGTGCTTGCCTATAACGCCTCGACGTCCTATTCGCTTGCCGTCCATCTCCTTGCCGACCGTTTCCGCGGTCGCGGGCAGATCGCGGGAAGCTGGCCGCGCGACGAGCGTCCGCTCGGCCGCCAGGAGCGGCACGACCTGCAGCAGCTGCTCTCCGATCGCGGCTACGACACGGGCGGCGTCGACGGCATTATCGGCTTCAATACGCGCAAGGCGATCCGAGCCTATCAGCAGAGCATCGGCCTGCCGCCGGACGGGTTTCCGACGGTGGAACTTCTGACAAGGCTGCGCCGGGGCTGACCTTTTGCCGCTTTTTGCGGCGATCCGTGTGACCGAAGGTCAAATTGCGATCAGATTTCCGGTGAAAAACCGGGCAAATGCCGCAAAAGCGGCCGCTTGCGGCATGGCATCGCTTTTGCTCACGCATTAGGCTTGAAGCGTGACACACGCGGGACAAACACCGCAGAGGCAGGAGTTTCGATGGCGGATGCCATCTTCGATGAAATGGGTTCGCCGGGCGGCGAGGTTCGCCGGGCCTACCGGGTCTTGCAGGCATGGCTCGACGAGACGCCGCATGAAATCCTGACGCTCAGGCGCGAAGAGGCCGAAACCTTTTTCCGCCGCATCGGCATCACCTTCGCCGTCTATGGCGAGGGCGGCGATCCCGAACGCATCATCCCCTTCGACATCATTCCCCGGATTCTCGAAGCCGCCGAATGGCGTCAGATTTCCGACGGCCTCATCCAGCGCGTCAAGGCGCTCAATGCGTTCATCGCCGATGTCTATGGGCCGCAGGAAATCCTCCGTGCAGGCATCGTGCCGCGCGATCAGGTGATCCTGAACGAGACCTATCGCTACCAGATGCAGGGCATTTCCGTTCCGCAGAATGTCTATACGCATATTGCGGGCATCGACATGGTGCGCGTCGGCGCCGACGAGTTCTATGTGCTTGAAGACAATTGCCGCACGCCGTCCGGCGTGTCCTACATGCTGGAGAACCGCGAAATAACGATGCGGCTCTTCCCGGAGCTCTTCTCCCGCTACAATGTTGCGCCCGTCGACCATTATTGCGACGAGTTGATGCGCACGCTCACTTCCGTGGCGCCTCGCAATTGCATGGGCGAGCCGACGGTGGTGGTGCTCACGCCGGGCATCTACAACAGCGCCTATTACGAACACTCCTTCCTTGCGGACCAGATGGGCGCGGAGCTTGTCGAAGGGCCCGATCTCTATGTGCTCGACGATGTCGTCTATATGCGCACGACGCAGGGGCCGAAGCGTGTCGACGTGATCTATCGCCGCGTCGACGATGATTTCCTCGATCAGTTGACCTTCCGGCCCGACTCCGCGCTCGGCGTTGCGGGCCTCATGAATGCCTACCGCGCGGGCAACGTGAACCTCACAAATGCCGTAGGCGCCGGCATCGCCGACGACAAGGCGATCTATACCTATGTGCCCGAGATGGTGAAATTCTATCTCGGCGAAACGCCGATCCTGAAGAATGTGCCGACCTGGCGCTGCAGCGAGAAAGGCGATGCGGCCTATGTTCTCGACAATCTCCGGGATCTCGTCGTCAAGGAGGTTCACGGCTCGGGCGGCTATGGCATGCTTGTCGGTCCCAAATCCACGAAGGACGAGATCGAGGCCTTTCGCGCGCGGGTGAAGGCTGCGCCGGAGAAATACATCGCGCAGCCGACGCTCGCGCTTTCCACCTGTCCGACTTTCGTCGATGAAGGCGTGGCGCCGCGCCATGTGGATCTGCGGCCCTTCATTCTGTCCGGCCGCGAAATCCGTGTCGTGCCGGGCGGCTTGACCCGCGTTGCCATGCGCGAGGGATCGCTCGTCGTCAATTCGAGCCAGGGTGGCGGCACCAAGGATACCTGGGTGTTGAAGGATTGATGCCATGATGCTTTCGCGCACCGCAGACAGCCTCTTCTGGATCGCCCGCTATATGGAGCGGGCGGAAAACCTCGCGCGTACGTTGCGCGTCACCGACCGCCTGTCGCTGATGCCCTCAAGCGCGGATGCCGATGGCAATGAATGGCATTCCACGGTCGTCGTTTCCGGTTGCGAACAGGGCTTCTACGAAAAGCACGAGGAGGCGACGCCGGAAAACGTCATATCCTATCTCGCCTTCGATCCCGAAAATCCGTCGAGTATCCGCACCTGCATCGAAACGGCGCGGCGCAATGCGCGCGCGGTGCGTACGGCGCTCACGACCGAACAATGGGAATGTCTCAACTCCGCCTGGCTTGCGCTGCCCGGATGGAACGAGACGCGTGTGCGCGGCAGCGGGCTTCACCGTTTTCTCGACTGGGTGAAGGATTGTTCGCTGCTTTTCACCGGCGGCACAGTCGCCACCATGCTCCGCCGCGACAGCTATTATTTCACGCG
>JAJLKS010000208.1:0-2910 GCA_033838765.1 Alphaproteobacteria bacterium | reverse complement strand
ATCTACCCGGCGGAAATCGACCAGGAAGTGCTGAAGCACCCCGCCGTCGCCGATGCCGCCGCCGTCGGCGTGCCGAACGAGGAATGGGGCGAGGAGGTGAAGCTCGTTGTGGAACTCAATGAAGGCTACAGGCCCGATGGCGACATGGCGAAGGAATTGCTCGACTTCGCCGCCGCCAATCTGCCCGGTTATCAGCGCCCGCGCTCCGTCGATTTCGTGCCCGAGCTTCCGCGCATGCCGTCCGGCAAGGTGCTCCGCCGCGTCATCCGCGATGCCTATTGGCAGGGCGACAAGAAGATCTGAGGTGCGGCGCATCAGCAATGCAGAAGGGCCGCCCCTGAGGGCAGCCCTTCGCTCCTATCCGCGTCTGTTCTTGTTGTTGGACGCCGATATCAATTCTCAGCCGAGCTTCGCGATCGCCTTGGCAACATGGTCGGGCTTTTCGAGCGTCATCAGGTGCCCCGCTTCCGGGATCGAGACGAGTTCCGCCCCGTTGATCGCCTTCTTCCAGGCATGGGCATAGGCGGGTGCAATCAGCTTGTCGCCATCGCCCCAGACAAGAACCGTCTTCGCCTTCACGCGGTAAAGGCGTTGCGAGAGGCCCCGGTCGGGAATGGGGAAGAGGATCTTCCCCGCCATGCCGAGCTGGCGCGCATTCTGCACGAGAAAGCCTTTGAGCCATTCCGGATCGTCGATCCTGACACCCGCCGTCATGAGTGCGGTGCCGGCCTCCACATCATGGAAGAGAACGGCGGGAAGCTCGTAGGGCAGCATCGCGAAAATATCGGGGATCGGATGACCGTCGAGCCAGAGCCCGGCCGGGCAGATGAGCCCGAGCCGCGTGACGTCGTTCGGCGCCACCGCCGCCATTTCGGCAGCAATCATGCCGCCCATCGAATGGCCGACAAGGATCGGATCTTTCAGGCCGAGTGCCGCAACCACGTCCCATGTGTGGAGCGTGATGTCGAGCATGTCGCGCAGCTCGCCGCACTCCTCGGAGTCGCCATAGCCCGGCAGGAGCGGCGCGAAGACGTGATACCGCTCCGCGAGCTTCGCAAGAAACGAATCGTCGGCGGTGATGCCGCCTGCACCATGCAGATAGACGAGAGGCTCTCCCTTTCCGCCTTCGAAATAGCGGACGGGGACGTGTTGCGTATTTACCGTTTTCGCGTCCATCAGTCCTTCCCTCCCACCAGTGCTGCAACCTGCTGCTCGGCCGGCAGGCTGCCGGGCTTCGCCTGCTTCTTGAGCGGCTTGCACCAGAAGCGGTTGTCGTCCTTGTAGTCGGGGAACATGTCGCGCAGATGCGGCATGACCTTCTCGGCAAAGAGCTTCGTCGAATACATGCACTTGTCCATCGGCATGTTGCCCACATGCAGCAGGCAGAAGATGTTGCCGACATTGAGGCTCTTGATGAGTTCCTCCATCCGCTGGCGCACCGTCTCCGGGCTGCCCGCGATCACATGGCCCTGCTCGGTGAGGTCCTTCCATGTGAGCGAGGAATAGCCGTCGACGGGCGGCGCATATTGCGAGAGTGCGCCGGTCTGGATGGTCTTGATCGTGCGATAGCCCGGCGCATCGGCAAAGCCGCCATAGACATGGAGGCAGCGGTTGTAGAAATAGCTGACATGCTCCGAGTAGAGACGTTCCGCTTCCGCGTCCGTCTCGGCGACGCAGATCGTCTGCGCGAAGCCCGCGCGATAGGGGCTCTCGTCGGGCGTGTTGCGCTCCGCCACGCGGTCCCAATAGCCCTGCATCAGTGCCTTTGCCCGGATGTAGCCGGAGAAGGACAGGTATGAATAGGAATAGGTATTGTCGATGCAGAAGTCATAGGTCTCGACGGAGCCGCCGCCCGGAATATGGATCGGCGGCGGGTCCTGAATCGGCCGCGGCCAGATATTGACGTGGCGCAGCTTGTTGTAGCGCCCGTTCCACGCAAATGGATCGGGGTCGGACCAGGCGCGGCGGATCAGGTCATGCGCTTCCTGATATTTCTCGCGCGTCAGCGCAGGGATTTGTCCGTAGCAGTAGTTCGTGTCCATCGACGTGCCGACCGGGAAGCCGGCGACAAGCCGCCCGCCCGAAATGCAGTCGAGCATCGCGAATTCTTCGGCGACGCGTACCGGCGGATTGTAGAGCGCGATGGAATTGCCGAGTACGACAAGGCCGACATCCGAAGTGCGCCGCGCCAGCCCCGCCGCGATGATGTTCGGCGAGGGCATGATGCCATAGCCATTCTGGTGATGCTCGTTGACGCCGATGCCGTCGAAGCCGAGCGTGCCGGCATATTCGAGCATGTCCATATAGGAGTTGTAGACCTCGTGCGCCTTCGCAGGATCGAACAGCCGCGAGTCGATATCGACCCATACGGAACGATGCTTCTCCCGGAAATCGTCCGGCAGATAGGGCCATGGCATCAGGTTGAACCATGTGAACTTCATGTGCCGTTTCCTCTCCTCCCGAGGGCTCTTGTTCGCGCTCGGACGGCGCCGCCCTCATGTCCCCGTTTAGGGTAATTACCCTAGGGTCGGAGTCTATTCCCTCGCAGCCATGCGCGCAACGAAACTCGGCGCTGCGTCAACAGGCCGATTTCGCTTGGGCGGAATGGAGCCGTCCCTATAATCGCGCACCGAAAAAAGACGCAAATCGAAGGGTGCCGCGCGAAATAGCGGCGGCACGCGAGGGGAGACTGACTGCATGACTGCGCCGCTTTCGCGCTCCAGCATCTATATTCACGGCTCCATCGGCCTGCCGATCGCCATGTTCGGCTATCCGGTGGCGGTCTGGCTGCCGCCCTTCTATGCGGGGGAGCTTGGCGTGTCGCTCGCCGCAGTCGGCACCATGATCATGCTGGCCCGCCTCACCGACGTCGTCACCGATCCGCTGATCGGCTATTTCTCCGACCACACG
>JAJLKS010000207.1:0-23180 GCA_033838765.1 Alphaproteobacteria bacterium | reverse complement strand
GCCCTCCTTGACCAGCACGATGCCGTTGCCGTCGAGCGGCGCGCCGGGAAGCTCGTGGACCGTGTAGATGCGCATGGGTTCATTCCGCCCGCACGGGGAAGCCCGCTGCGGCTTGGTTTTCGCGCCCTGTCTATGACAGATCGGGGCCGGACGCCAGTATCAGCTACCGAGCACGCCCTTGGTCGAGGGGATGCGGCTTGCCGCGCGCGGGTCGATCTCCACCGCCTCGCGAAGCGCCCGGGCAAGCCCCTTGAAGCAGCTTTCGACGATATGGTGGTTGTTCTCGCCATACATGTTTTCGATGTGCAGCGTGATGCCCGCATTCTGCGCGAAGGCCTGGAACCACTCCTTGAAGAGTTCGGTGTCCATGTCGCCGAGCTTCGGCTTCGTGAAATTGACCTTCCAGATCAGATAGGGGCGCTGCGACACGTCGATGGAGACGCGGGTGCAGGTCTCGTCCATCGGGATGATGGCGGTTGCATAGCGGCGGATGCCCTTGAAATCGCCAAGCGCGCGGCGCACGGCCTCGCCGATCACGATGCCGGTATCTTCCGTCGTGTGGTGAAAATCGATGTGCAGGTCGCCCTGCGCGCGGACCTTCAAATCCATCAGCGAGTGGCGCGAAAGCTGCTCAAGCATATGGTCGAGAAAGCCGATACCCGTATCGACGTCATATTCGCCCTGGCCGTCGAGATCGAGCGAAACGAAGACATTGGTCTCCTTGGTCTTTCGCTCGACGGTCGCTATGCGGCTTTCATTCTCGGTCTGCATGGTTCCGGTCCGGTTGGCGCCCGCCTTTCATATGGCGGTACGCGGCAGCTTTTAACAGGCGGGGCGGGGGCCTTCCAGCGCAAAAGGCGAGACATTTCACCGCCTTACCCCCGATCATGGATTCAGTTTGAATCGCAATGCCTTACGAGACGTTAACCAATATTTCCGCGCGCTTCTCATCCATTACTTTAAGTTGTTCCGAAATATCTTCGGAAGCAAGCTCTAACTCATTGATTCAAATTGTCTCTACTTGGGCTTTATTGTGTAGCCGATCTGGAGTCACACAATATGTAGAGGTGACTTTCCGCTGGCGTGGGCGGCGGAGAAGCGCCATATGAGGCACACTCCAAAGCTGCAGAAAGGCTCGAAAATGGCCTGGCAAAGCCGCCTCACCGCCGATCTCGCGCAATTCATCGCCGAGCGCGACCATTTCTATCTGGGCAGCGCCAATGCGGCGGGACGCCCCTATATCCAGCATCGCGGGGGCCCCAAGGGGTTCCTCAAGGTGCTGGACGAGACGACGCTCGGCTTTGCCGATTTCGCGGGCAACCAGCAATTCGTGACGCTTGGCCATCTCGCGGAGAACGATCAGGTGTTCCTCTTCCTGATCGACTATCCGAACCGGCGGCGGGTGAAAATTCGCGGAAGGGCGCGCGCCGTCAGCGACGATCCTTCGCTCACCCGCTCGCTCGCCGACCCGAACTACCGGGGCCGCGTCGAACGCGCGATCCTGATCGAAGTCGGCGAATGGGACATGAACTGCCCGAGCCATATCCTGCCGCGCTGGGACGCCGCGGACCTCAGCCCCGCCTTCGAGCGGCTCGAACGGCGCATCCGCCAGCTCGAGGCGCAGGTGCGCGAGATGGGCGGCGATCCGGGCGAGTTTCACCTGCCGGACTAGGCCAAAACCCCGTCAGTAAAGGTTCCTTTTCGCGTCGTCCTCCAGTGCGGCGTCGATCGGGGCTACCGCCATGTCGAGTTTCATCTGGTCGCGCAGCATTTCGCCGAAGCTCGGCATGGCCTCGCGCGGCACCTGCTTCGAGACGTCCCAGAGGGCGGAGCGCTTCAGCGCCTTGGTGCAGTGGAGATAGACCTCCCGCACCTCTATCCGCATGACCGAGCGGGGCAGTTTCCCATCCACCGCGAAGCGCTCCATCAGCGCGGGCTCGACCGTCACTTCGGCGATGCCGTTCACCCGCAGCATTTCCTCGAAGCCCGGCACGAAGAAGAGAAGGCCGACCGAAGGCGAATGGGCAATATTGGTCAGCGTGTCGAGCCGGTTGTTGCCCGGCCGGTCGGGCATGGCGAGATGGCGCTCATCGAGCACATGGACAAAGCCCGGCTCGCCGCCGCGGGGCGAGACATCGGCAAGCCCGTCCGGCCGCGAGGTGCCGATGCAGAGAAAGGGTGAAAGCTCGATGAAGCGGCGCGAATGGGGGTCGATCCAGTCGAGCTGCTTTCCGAGCGCCCCGCCCGAGGGCGCGGGATAGACGGTGCGGAGCGCCGCTTCGGATTTCAACTCGCCGGACATGGAATCCTCCCTCTCAGTTGCGAAGCGTTATCAATTCAGCTTCCGCGGCGGAAGACAAGCTCTCATTCGGAAAGCCCCGCAGCCCGGCCTTGACCCGCGGGCCCCGAGCGGCCACATGGTAGCGGCCCCCTCAATTCCAAAGGACGAACATGGCTTCCCCGCACGACCCGATCGACTGGCATGGCACGACAATCCTCTCCGTCCGCAAGGGCGGCAAGGTGGGGGTGGCAGGCGACGGGCAGGTTTCCGTCGGCCCGACCATCATGAAGGGCAATGCGCGGAAAGTCCGGCCCATCGGCAAGGGCGACGTGATCGCCGGGTTTGCCGGCGCGACGGCGGACGCCATGACGCTGTTCGAGCGGCTGGAAGCCAAGCTCGAACAATATCCCGGCCAGCTGATGCGCGCCTGCGTCGAACTCGCCAAGGACTGGCGGACCGACAAATATCTCCGCCGGCTCGAGGCCATGATGATCGTCGCCGACCGCCACACGACGCTCGTTCTTACCGGCAATGGCGATGTGCTGGAACCCGAAGGCGGGGTGATCGGCATCGGGTCCGGCGGCAATTACGCTCTCTCCGCGGCGCGGGCGCTCGCCGACATGGACCTCACGGCGGATGAGATCGTGCGCAAGGCGATGAAGATCGCCGCCGAGATCTGCGTCTATACGAACAACAATCTGACGGTCGAAAGCCTCGACGCCGCGTAAGGCGCGCTTTCCTCTTTCTCATTCCGACATGGAGTTTGCGTTCTTCCCATGACCAGTTTTTCGCCGCGTGAGATCGTCTCCGAACTCGACCGTTACATCATCGGCCAGCGCGAGGCGAAGCGCGCGGTCGCGATTGCGCTCCGCAACCGCTGGCGGCGCCAGCAGCTTCCCGAGGCGCTGCGCGAGGAAGTGCTGCCAAAGAACATCCTGATGATCGGGCCGACCGGTGTCGGCAAGACGGAAATCTCGCGCCGGCTCGCGAAACTCGCCGAGGCGCCTTTCCTGAAAGTCGAGGCAACGAAGTTCACCGAAGTCGGCTATGTCGTCCGCGACGTGGAACAGATCATCCGCGATCTCGTCGAAATCTCGCTGTCGATGACGCGCGAGAAGAAGCGGAAAGACGTTCAGGCAAAGGCGCATCTCGCCGCCGAGAACCGCGTCGTCGACGCGCGTGTCGGCGTCACTGCGAGCGAGGCTACACCGGAGAGTTTCCGCACGAAGCTGCGCGCAGGCGAACTCGACGACAAGGAAATCGAGGTCGAGGTGGCAGATTCCGGCGGCGGCATGCCGACGCTCGATATTCCCGGCATGCCGGGCCAGGTCGGCATGATCAATCTCTCCGATATCATGGGGAAGGCCTTTGGCGGGCGCACCAAGCCGCGCAAGATGCAGGTGCGCGACAGCTACAAGGTGCTGATCGCGGAAGAAAGCGACAAGTTGCTCGATCAGGAAGAGCTGACGCGCGAGGCGATCCGCTCCGTCGAGCAGAACGGCATCGTGTTTCTGGACGAGGTGGACAAGATCTGCGCGCGCTCGGAACGGCAGGGCGGCGATGTGAGCCGCGAAGGCGTGCAGCGCGACCTCCTGCCGCTGATCGAGGGCACAACGGTTGCGACGAAACATGGCGCGGTGAAGACCGACCATATTCTCTTCATCGCGTCCGGCGCCTTCCATATTGCCAAGCCCTCCGATCTCCTGCCGGAATTGCAGGGACGCCTGCCGATCCGCGTGGAACTTCAGGCGCTGACGAAGGACGATTTCCGCCGCATCCTCACCGAGCCGGAAGCGAGCCTCATCAAGCAGTATATTGCGCTGATGAAGACGGAAGACGTGACGCTCGATTTCACCGAAGACGGCGTCGATGCGATTGCCGATATAGCGGCGTCGGTCAATTCGACGGTCGAGAATATCGGCGCGCGGCGTCTTCATACCGTGATGGAGCGCGTGCTCGACGAGATCAGCTTCGCCGCCGCCGACCGCTCCGGCGAGACGGTGACGGTCGACGAGGCATATGTGCGCGAGCATATCGGCGACCTGACGAAGAACGCAGATCTCTCGAAGTTTATTTTGTGACAATTGTTTTCAATGCGTCATGGCCCGCCCAGCTTGATCTTCAAGGAGGGCGGACCATCCACGTCTTTGCCACAACAAGAAGAAAGACGTGGATGACCCGCCAAATGCTTTTGAAGGAGAGCCGGGTCATGACGACATTAGGAAGTCGCGGAGAACCTGTCCTCACATCTCGCCGCTCGCCGCCGCTTCCATATAGCTCGTGTCGAGGCGGAATTTCACATTGTCCTTGTTGCCGATCACCGTACCGTCGGCGAGCTCGACGCCGACATGGCCCTTGTCTTTCGCGTCGGGTCCGAGGAGGCCATGTCCGAAGGCAAAGCCCGTCGTGCTTTCGATCATGCCGGGCATGATCGGCCCGCCGAACACTTCCGCGCCCTCCGCCGCATCGTAGAAATAGGTCGTTGCGACCTGACCGTCGAAGTCGGCGAGGTCGGTGCCGAGCACGCCCGCCATATATTCACGCGCGGCAATGCCTTCGGCATCGTCCTTCTTCATCACGGCGAGCGTTTCATACCAGGCGCCGGCCAGCGCCTTGCCGAATTCGGGATTGGCTTTCAGGACTTCCGTATTCACCACGAGAATGTCCTGCACCTCGCCCGGCACTTGCGATGAATCGAATACGGATGTGACACCCGCCATTTCGTTGAGCTGCGTCGTGGCCGGGTTCCAGGTCACGACGGCTTCGACGGCGGGCGTCGAGAAGGCGGCGACGAAATCGGCATCGGCGATATTCGCGGTCTCGATATCGTCTTCCGACATGCCGGCCTTTTCGAGCGCCAGCGCGAGCATATAGTGCGAGACGGAGTACTGGACCAGATAGACCTTCTTGCCTTTCAGGTCCGCCATGGTCTTGCCTTCGCCCTTCACGAAGATCGCGTCATTGCCATTCGTGTAGTCGCCGAGAACGATCGCCGTCGTGTCGACGCCGCCCGCCGCCGGTATGGTGAGCGTATCCATCACCGTCGTCGCCAGCGCATCATATTGTCCGGCGGTGAACTGGTTGAGCGTCTCGATGTAATCGTTGAGCGCGACGATCTCGACCTCGATGCCGTATTTCTCGGCCCATTTGTCCATGATGCCGGCCTTCTCGGCCCAGGCCCAGGGCGCATAGCCCGTATAGAGGCCCCAGACGAGCTTGAAGCTTTTCCTTTCCGCCGCATCGGCACTGCCCGCAAAGGCGAGGCCGAGAAAAATCGTCGCGGCAAGCGCCATCGCGCCTGTCCTGAAGAATGAGAAACGCTTCATAGGGTATCCTTTCACTGGTCACACCTCATTGCTCCGCGCGGGCCCATCGACGCCTCACGCCAATTTCGGTCTTCCCGGTGTTTCCTCTTTTCCGGAAGCGGCGCTCTTTTGTCAGGCAACCTGCTTCTCGCGGCGGCCGAAGGCTTCGGCCTGTTCTTCGCTTTCGGGCATTTCAAGTTCGCCCGCCTCGACCTTTTTCCGCAGATACTGGAAATAGCGCATGGTCTGCGTGACGAGATGGTCGCCCGCGCCATAGGTGGGATAGTGCTTCTCTCCATCGATGAATTGCGGCAGCGGCGCCACCACCGTGTCGTAGTCGAGCGCACAGAAAAGCGGGAAGGAGAAACGCTCATCCGGCACGTTGCGGACGCGGTGCGGCGTTGCGATGAAGCGGCCATTGGTGAGGGCTTCGAGCATGTCGCCGATATTGATGACGAAGGCGCCTTCAACGGGCGGCGCGTCGATCCATTCACCGGCCGCATTCATCACCTCAAGGCCCGGCGCCGTCACATGGAGAATGGTGAAACATTCGAAATCGGTATGCGCGCTGATCCCCCATTCCGCATCCGCGCGCGAGGGGTCTGCCGGGTAATGCACCATGCGAAGCTGCGAGGGCGGTTTCGTCAGCCATTGCTCGAAATAATCCTCCGGCAGATCGAGACCGAGCGCGAAGCCGCGAAAGAGCGTGCGGCCAAGCTCCATCGCCGCCTCGTAATAGGCATAGACGTCGCGGCGCATCTCCGGCATGTCGGCCGGCCACTGGTTCGGCCCGAGCATCCTGTAACCGATCACATGGTCCGGGTCGTCCTCCGGCAGTTCGACCGACAGATCGAAGGCTTCCTTCTTGTCGACCTTGGCGGGATTGCCCGCGCTGTAGAAGCCTTCCTCGCCCGTCGGCACATAGCCTCGATGGGCACGGGACTTGCCGATATAGAGGTCCATCTTCTCGTCGAGCGGCTTTGCGAAGAAATCCGCCGCGCGCGCCTCAAGCGTCCCGATCATGGCGCGGGGAATATTGTGGCCCGTCACATAAAGAAAGCCGACCTTGCTTGCCGCTTCCGCCATTTCGGCGGCGGCCTTGCGGCGCATCTCGACGTCGTCCGAAAAGAGCGGCGATATGTCGATCACGGGAATCTGGGTGAAGGCCGTGCCCTTCGCTTCCGTCGCAGTCATAGACAGGCTCCATTGGCGGCGTCGAACATGGGCTCGCCGCTGAGACCGGTGATTTCCCAGTGCCGCGTCATCGGCTTGCCCTTGCCGTCCATGTCTTCCGTTTCGAGCAGATCGCCGGTGAGGGCGGGGCCGAGGGGTTTGCCGACGCGGAAAGGAAGGGTCGAGCGCTGGATGATCCAGCCCGTGCTCGTCACCGCACCTTGCGCGATCTCGCAATCGAGAAACTCCCTTGCATGGGCAAGGTCGCGCGCGCCTGCCACGCATTCGGCGAGCGAGCGGTGTGCGGGCGTCGCGGCAAGCCGCTCGCGGGCAAACATGAAGAGATGGCCATAGCGCAGGATTGCGCCCTTCGCGTCGGTCTCCCGGTCCTCGAGCCGGGCCCCCCAGACCAAGCCGCCCGGTACGGGCTCGCGGTGCCAATGCTCGATATAGGGAATGTCCTTTCCCTCCTCGATCATCACATCGCCCTCGACCCAGAG
This sequence comes from Alphaproteobacteria bacterium, assembly GCA_033838765.1. Classification (GTDB taxonomy): domain Bacteria; phylum Pseudomonadota; class Alphaproteobacteria; order Parvibaculales; family Parvibaculaceae; genus Parvibaculum. The sequence goes on along the minus strand of JAJLKS010000207.1, from coordinate 15,921 downwards.
GCGGCCCATATCCGAATAGACGGCCTGGGGCTGGAAATCGATGTCCCGGCGCCATTCGAACCAGCCATCCTCATGGACAAGTTCGCCTGCGAAACCTTCCTGGGTTGCGAGCCATTCCATATGGACGGGCTGCAGATCCGAGAGGCATGCAAGGCCCTCGAAATCCGGTGCGCCTTCCGGCTGGCGGAGATCGAGATAAAGGCCCGGCCCCTGCAGCCAGTTCACGAATGTCGTGCGGTCCTCGCGCCCGTCCGGCCAGGCAATGAGCGAGCGGCGCCAAAGGCCGGGCAGGCTCTCAAGCGAGGGGTCGGGCAGGCGGGAATGGGCGAAGCCGGGCATGTTCATGTCCCCATGCTGCCGCCGGGCAAGTCATGCGCCTAGGCGCGAAATCTCAATGAGAGTCATATATTCGGTTTATGAGGCGCGATGCGCGAATCCGGCGGAGCCGGAACGTTCCCGGCGAGCGAATCTCCGGAAGGCCGGTTTCGCTGCGCGCGAGTCCCGGCCGTGCGGCGGCATTCTCCAGCGGCGAGTCAGGCGTGCGGGCGGCGCTTGCGGCCTTTCAGAAGCGCGAGCAGCGTCTCGATTTCGGCGGGCGTCATTTGCGCGATGTCCTCGGCGAGAATATTCGCGGCTTCCGTTGCCTGCGGGGCAAGGCCCGATGTGTCGATGACGATGCGCGGGTGCGAGAGCCGGGCCAGCCGCTCCAGCTCCTCCGCCTCGTCCCAGATCACGTTGAAATAGCCGATGATCGCCTGAACGAGACGCCAGCTTGGCCGCCCGCGCTTCCCGTGTTCGAGCGCGGAGAGATAGGCGGGCGTGACGCGGAGTGCCGCCGCCATTTCCTTCATGGTGATGCCGCGCGCGGCGCGCAGTTCGCGGAGCCTCCGGCCGAAGGGCGTCACCTCTTTTTCCTCAGCCAGAGATAGAAGGCGCCGCCGCCGCCATGTTTGGGATGGGCGGGCTGGAAGCCGGAGACATGCAGGCGGAACTCGGCTTCGCCGAGCCAGCGCGGCACGGCGCTTCTGAGCACGCCCTGACGTTCCGGCACTTCATAGAAGGTGCTGCCGTGAAGCGTGTGCCGGGCATAGGGCGAGGCGCCCTTGCCGGTGATGACGAGGACGCAGCGCAGCCCCCTTCCCCGCGAACGGGCGACGAAATCGAGCAGCGCACCATGGGCGCGTTCCTGGCTATGGCCATGCAGGTCGATCGTCGCCTCGATTTCGATCTGGCCGCGGGCGAGTTTCTGCGAGGTGCGCCGCTCGAGCGGCCCGAGCGGCGGCGGTTCGAGAGGCGCGCGGGGCCTTGGCGGCGGGGCGAGGATGGCGGCGGGGGCGGCTCGGACGGCCTGCGATTCCGGCGGCGCGGCGGGCGAGGGGGGCGGCGCGTCTTCGGCCGGGTCGGGCTTTACCCGTTTGAGCGGCTTTGCATCCTTCATCGCCGCGCGCCAGAGCTTGCGCTCCTCTTCGGTGAGGCTGCGGCTGCGGCGGCGCGGCTTCACGTCCCTGTCCATCGCCGTTTGCCTCGCCTGTCCGTTTGCCGTTCACGCACTCTTTAGGGCGCAATCGCCTTCGGCACCAGCGCGATCAGTTCGCCTTCGGCCTTCATGCGGCCTGCGATCTCGCCCGCTTGCGTGCCCGAGCCGAAGAATATGTCGCCGCGCTGGCGGCCCTTGATCGCCGAGCCCGTATCCTGCGCCACCATGAGGCGGGCGACCGGCACCACGTCCTGCCCGTCCACCGTCGGGTGTTCGGTGGTGAGCCACAAAAGCGTGCCGAGCGGGTGATGCGAGCGGTCGACGGCAAGGCTCCGTCCCGGCGTCAGGTTGGTGCCTTCGGCGCCGGGGGGCCCGAGTTCGGGATCGATATTCCTCAGGATACGGAAGAAAATATAGGAGTCGTTCTCATGCGTCAGCGCCCGGCCCTTGTCGGGCTGGCGCTCCATCCAGGCGCGGATGGTCTGCATGGAGACTTCTTCCAGCGAGAGTTCGCCACGCTCGACCAGCACCTTGCCGATGGAGGTATAGGGATGGCCTGTCTTTGCCGCGAAATTCAGACGCACGATCTCGCCCGTTTCGAGGCGGACGCGGCCCGAGCCCTGCACATGCAGGAAGAAGGCGTCGATCGGGCTTTCGAGCCAGGCGATCGCAAGCGCATCCGCATCGAGCGCACCATTCTCGATCTCGGCGCGCGCCGGGAAATTGCCGCCGCCTTCCGTCATGCGGAAACCTGCGGGCGGTGCGAGCACCGGCGTCTGATAGGGACCGTGCCGCGTCAGCGCGCCTTTCATCTCCGGCTCGTAATAGCCGGTAAGAAGGCCCTTTTCCGACGGGAAACGCACCGGCACGAACCAGTGCTGGAAGAAGCCGCGCGCATTCGCCGCCGCCGCGCCGCCGCCTACTTGCGCCGCCGCCTCGCAGGCCGGCTGCCAGTCGCCCGCCGTGCCGTAAAGTCGGTCGCCGCCTTTCGTGTCGAGCGGCGCGGATGGCGGGAGTTTCAGAATGCGTGCGCAGGAACGCTTGAAGGCGTGAAGCGCGGCCGACTGATCGTCCGTGTTCCAGCCTTCAAGATCGGCAAAGGAAAGACGCTGCGGGCCCGCCGCTTCCGCCTTCATGCCGGCACCGCCGCAGCCGACGAGAAAGGCGGCAACGCCCGCCAGCAGCAAAGCTCCATGCCGAATGCCCATGACGGATCAATCCGCCGCAGCGCCGGTGGCGACGAGCAGCCAGTTCGGGTCACGGCTTTTTGCATCGCGCTCGAAGGTCCACACATCCGTCACCTCGCGGATCGTCACCGGATCGCCTTCGAGCACCACGCCATCCGCATTCTTCGTGCAGGAGGTGAGTTCGCTCTTGACGGAGACGGTGAGACGGACGCGCGTGCCGGAAATGACGGCGTCGGCGATCTTCGCCTTGCCGATGCCGACGAAATTCTGCTCGACGGTGAGGCCCTTCTGTTCGCGATCGGCGATCGCGCCCTCGAAGCTCTTGAAGACATCGGCGCTGAGCAGCGGCTTCAGCGTATCGCGGTCGCCGGCCGCGAAGGCGGTCACGATCATTTCATAGGCCGCGCGCGCACCGGCGAGAAACTCGTTGCCGTCGAAATAGCGGTCGAGGCTTGCGATCTCATCGAGCTTGCCCGCGAGCGCGGAGCCTTCATCGGCAATGCCGCGCCAGCGATAGGCGGCGGGCGGGGCGGCGAAAGGATCGCCTGCCGCGTCGATCACCCGGTCGCGCGCCGCGCCCGCATCGCGGTTGCGCGTCGGCAGGGTCACGACCTTGTCGTTATCGGCGCGCTTGTTCACGGAATAGGGGTCATAGGGGGGCGGTTCATGCCCGGTCCGGCGGCCGAGCACGCTTCTGAGTTTCAGAAAAACGCCGACCGCAACGGCGAGCAGAATGAGATTTAGAAGTGTCACGCCGTCGTCCATTCGCTCGAGGAACCCTTACACAACCCACATCCCCAGGCGTCAAAGGCGCATGGGGCGGTGGGCGGCGCCCCTGTCATTGGCGCCAGCCCGTCCATTGCGGATAAACTAGGGCATCGCAAGTCATTTTGCTACCGGAGCCGGAAAAGGCGGACGGCTTCGTCATGCCGGATTTCTGCCAGATTTTACCCGCACACCTCTCTTGCGGGATGGGCGCCTTGCCCATCCCGCCAATCGGCCGGTCCACCCTAAAGAGGGAAACTTTCTTGCCCCTGCTGCTTTTTGCCATTTTCGTCGCCGTGCCGGTCATCGAGATCGCGATTTTCATTCAGGTCGGCGGGCTGATCGGGCTCTGGCCGACCATTGCCATCGTGCTCGGTACGGCGCTTCTCGGCGCGACGCTTATCCGCGTTCAGGGCTTCGAGACCTGGCGGCGCGCGGAAGCGGCGATGCGCCGGGGCGAGCCGCCGCTCGCCGAAATGCTCGATGGCGTCTTTCTGCTGGTGGCCGCGCTTCTGATGGTGACGCCGGGCCTCTTCACCGATTGCATCGGCATCCTGCTCCTGATCCCCCCCGTCCGGCGCGAAATCGGCCGCCGCGCAGCGGCGCGGCTGGCGCGCAGCGCCAATGTGCAGCTCCACATGAGTGGAATCGGCGCAGGCATGGGACCGGGCATGGGACCGGGCATGGGACCGGGCGCGGGCCCGCATAGCGGGCGGGGCGGCGGACCGGTGATCGAGGGCGAGGCGGAGGAAATCGAGCCCGGTGCGGGCGGCGGACCGCGCGGCGATTCACCATGGCGGCAATAGGCGGCAGCGAAGCGGACCGGCTCTTTCTTGTCCGGCCTTGCTATCCATGCTAGCCAGCAGCCTTCCAGAGACGCGCGACAGAACGAGGCTTCAATGTCGGATCAGGCGAATGGCGGCAATCAGGGCGCACAGCTCAGGGTGCTCACTCAATATGTGAAGGACCTCTCCTTCGAAAATCCGAATGCGCCCCAGAGCCTCGGTCCGGTGGATGAACAGCCCTCGATCAATCTGCGGGTCGATGTCGGCGTGAAGCGCATGGCCGACACCGATTATGAAGTGGCACTGAAGATCGGCGCGGAAGCGGTCATCAAGGACAAGCCGATGTTCATCGCCGAAATCGAATATGCGGCGCTCTTCCGTCTGGTCAACATTCCGCAGGGCGATCTCGAGGCCGTGCTCGTCGTCGAATGTCCGCGCCAGATCTTCCCCTTCGCGCGGCGCATTCTTGCCGATGTGACGCGGGATGGCGGCTTCCCGCCGCTGATGATCGATCCGATCGATTTCGTCAGCCTCTATCAGCAGCGCCGCGAACAGATGGCCGCCCAGGTGGAAAGCGCCGCCAAGCCGAACTGACGCTCACTCTTTCGCAAGCACCGTCCAGAGCGGCTCGCCGCCAAGGCTTGCGATGAAGGCATCATGCGCCTCGCGTTCGGCATCGGTGAGGCGAGAGGGAAGCGCTGCGGGGCGCGGCTCGCGTGTCACGCGTTTTGCGGCGCCGCCCGCGCCGCCGAAATCCGCCTGCAGCACGAGGCCGGGCTGCCGCCCGCCCATCAGCTCCAGATAGACTTCCGCCAGAAGCTCGCTGTCGAGCAGCGCGCCATGTTTCGTGCGGCCCGAATTGTCGACATTGAAGCGGCGGCAGAGCGCATCGAGATTGTTCTGCGCGCCGGGGAATTTCTTGCGTGCGATATCGAGCGTGTCGATGGCGCGAGACATGGGGAGCGCCGGGCGGCCCGACGCCTTCAGCTCCCAGTTGATGAAGCCCATGTCGAAGCTCGCATTATGGATGACGAGCGGATCGTCGCCGATGAAGGCAAGGAACTCATCGGCGACATCTGCGAATTTCGGCTTGCCGCGCAGGAACTCGGCCGAGAGGCCATGCACCTGAAAGGCGCCGTCCGGCATGTCGCGCTCGGGATCGATATAGGTGTGGAAGGTGTTGCCGGTGGCGACGTGATTGACAAGCTCGAGGCAGCCGATTTCCACGAGCCGGTGGCCGTCCTGCGGGCTCAGTCCCGTCGTTTCCGTGTCGAGCACGATTTCGCGCATCTATCTTTCCCCGTATCGCCCGCGCCTTCCCCCGAAGGCGCTTTGCCGAGTCTCGCCTATTCGCGCGAAAAATGGAACGAGCCATCTTCGCCGATGCGGCCGCCGGGATTCCAGGCGACCTCCCAGATGTGATTGTCGGGATCGGAGAAATAGCCGGTATAGCCGCCCCAGAAGGCATCCTCGCCGGATTTGAGGATGCGGCCGCCGGCGGCTCCGGCTTCGGCGAGCACGAGATCGACCTCGTGTTTCTCGCGCACATTATGGGCGAGCGCGACACCGGAGAAGCCTTCGCCATATGGCGCGACCTTGGCATCTTCGGCAAGCGCCGTGCGCCCGAACAGCGCAAAGACGATGCCGCCGCACTGGAAGAAGGCGACGCTTTCATTGCTCTGCGCCAGAGCCTGCCAGCCCAGCGTCTCGTAGAAGGCCCGCGCGCGGCCAACATCCGTAACACCGAGCGTGATGAAGCTGATGCGCTGTTCCATGAGGTCTCCTTCCATCTCGTGGCGGCTATTTCGTGGCGGCGAGACGCTCCTTCAAAACCTTGCCCTCGCGCGATTTCAGCGCTTCGACGATTGCCGCAACCTGGGCGCGGGCATGATCGAGGCCCTTGTCGCTTTCGACGATGAAATCTGCGCGCTTGCGCTTTTCGGCGTCGGGCACCTGCTTTGCGTGAATGGCCGCGAATTTTGCCTCGTCCATGTCGGGCCGGGCGAGAACGCGGGTCTTCTGGAGATCATAGGGCGCGGAGACGACGACGACCACATCGACGCGCGTCTCGCCGCCGGTTTCATAAAGAAGCGGAATGTCGAGCACGACCATATGCGCGCCCGCTTCCATATTCTCGCGCAGGAAATTCATCTGCGCCTCGCCGACCAGCGGATGCACGATGGCTTCGAGTTTCCTCATTTCATCTGGAAGACCGAGCACGCAGCGCGACAGTTCCTTGCGGTCGACGGCGTCATCGGCAATCGCCGAAGGAAAAGCGGTGCGGATGGGCTCCACCGCCTTGCCGCCCTTTTCGTAGAGCTTGTGGACGGCGGCATCCGCGTCATAGACCGGCACGCCGAGCGCGCGGAACATTTTTGCGGTTTCCGATTTTCCCATCCCGATGGAGCCGGTGAGGCCGACAAGCAGCATGTCTCTCTCCTTATTTGCCTGCGATATCTGCAAGCACGAGGCGGCGCAGTTCGTCCGTCACCTCCGGCCGCACGCCGAACCAGGCCTCGAAGCCCGGCACCGCCTGATGCAGCAGCATGCCGAGACCGTCCACGACTTCATGTCCGGCCTCGCGCGCGCGGCGCAGGAGCCCCGTTTCGAGCGGCGTATAGACGATGTCGGTGACGAGCGCGGATTCCGGCAGGGGCGAGAGATCGAGATCGGCATCGCTTTCGCCCTTCATGCCGAGCGTTGTCGTGTTGACCAGAAGCGATGCACCTGCGAGCGCCCGCGTCGCATCCGCATCGGCGAAGATGAGCGCATTCCTCAAATCGAGGTCGCGGGCGAGCGCCTCGGCGCGCGATGGCGTGCGATTGACGATGCGGATTTCCGGCGCACCTTCGTCTTCGAGCGCAGCGGCGATTGCCCGCGCCGCACCGCCTGCTCCGAAAAGAACCGCAGGGCCGGCATCCGCCCGCCACAGGGGCGCACGATCCTTCAGATTGGCGATGAAGCCATAGCCATCCGTGTTGCGGCCTTCAAGCGTGCCGTCGGGCAGCGTGACGATGGTGTTGACCGCCTTGAGGCGCCTTGCCACCGCGTCATGCCGGCCGAGCGCGGCGAAGGCCACCTCCTTGTGGGGCACGGTGACATTGGCACCGATATAGCCGAGGGCGGAAAGATTGCGGATCTTCTCGCCCGCTCCCTCCGGCTCGACGGCGAAGCGCACATATTCCGCATCGGCGATCCTGTATGCGGCGATCCAGTGATTATGGATGACGGGCGAGCGCGAATGGGCGATGGGCCAGCCGATGACGCAAACTCTTCTCGTCATGTCCGGACCACTCCGTGTTGGCGGAGTTCGGCCAGCAGCGGCAGCATGGGAAGACCCAGGATCGAGAAATAGTCGCCCCCGATCTTCTCGAAGAGCTGCACGCCCGGTCCTTCGAGCTGGTAGCAGCCGACACTCTTCATCACCATGCTGCCGGCTTCCGCCAGATAATGGTCGAGGAAGGCATCGGAGAAATCGCGCATGGTGAGCGTGGCGCGCGCCGAATGGCGCCAGACAATGCCGCCGTCCTTCGCAAGCACGAGACCCGAATGAAGGATGTGCGGGCGGCCGCGGAACTCCATGAGGTTCGCACGCGCCTCGGCCATGCTTTTCGGCTTGTCGTAGCGCTTGCCCATGCAGGACAGGATCTGGTCGGCGCCGATCACCAGCGCGGCGGGAAATCTTGCCGAGACGGCAAGCGCCTTTTCTTCCGCGAGTTTCAGCGCCAGCGCATCTGTCGCCGCGTCGCGGTCCCGATCGCCGTCGGCGAATCCGGCCTTGATCGCATCTTCATCCACACGCGAATCCACCGCCTCGAAGACCAATCCGGCATTGCGCAACAGCGTCTGGCGCACCGAACTTGCCGAAGCAAGGATGAGTTGTGTCCTGTCTTTCGTTTCCGTCATGGCAATCAACCCGCGCGCTGGCGCTCATTATAGAGATTGAGCACCGCGGCAGCGGTTTCCTCGATGGAGCGGCGCGTGACGTCGATCACGGGCCAGCCGTTCTTGGCAAAGAGGCGGCGGGCGAAGGTGATTTCATCCGCGACGACATCCGGAGCGACGTAATCGGTGTCGGTATTCTCGTGCAGCGAAAGAAGACGGTTCTTTCTGATTTGCACAAGGCGATCCGGGCTCGTCGTGAGGCCGACAATGAGCGGTGCCGTCGCCGTTTCGAGATCGGCGGGCAACGGCACATTCGGCACGATCGGAATATTCGCGGCCTTGATGCCGCGATTGGCGAGATAGATGCAGGTCGGCGTCTTCGAGGTGCGGCTCACACCGAGAAGAATGATGTCGGCATCGTTGAGATCGCCGGCGGACTGCCCGTCATCATGGCTCATCGTGTAGTTCAGCGCTTCGATGCGGCTGAAATATTCGGCATCCATCGTGTGCTGCGAGCCGGGCTTGTGCGAGCTTTCCTTGCCGAGATATTGCCCGAGCGCCTTCATCGCCGGGTCGAGCACGGAGATGCAGGGCGTCTGAATTTCGGCGCAGCGCTTTTCGAGGCGGCCGCGCAGCTCGTCATTGACCATGGTGAACATGACGATGCCTGGCGCATTCTCGATCTCGCCGAGCACGCGCTCGAGCTGCTTAGGGCCCCGCACCAGCGCGTAGACATGCTCCACGGGGCGCGCATCCTCGAACTGTGCGCAGGCCGCGCGCGCCACCATGTTCAGCGTTTCACCGGTCGCGTCGGACACGAGATGCAGATGGAATACGCGCTTGCTCGACATATCTCTCCTCATGGCCGGGCGCGGTCCGCGCCGGCGGCTCGCAAAACTATCGGGGCGGCAGGGGAGAGGCCAATTCTTTTTCCGCAAGGCGCATAACAGGGGAGCCACATATATGTCCCGGACCTGTGGAAAGCTGTGATTAACGGTGAGAAGGAGACATTTTCAGGGGAGTACTACCGGGTCATACCCGTCATTCGGATTCCGTGCCCCGTTCGATGAGTCCGATGGAAAAGTCGAGGCGCTGCTTGCGGAAAACGGGTATGGCCGCGCCCGGGCGGGGGACAAGGCGATTTGTCCCCGTTATTAACGCACCGGCAACTTCCATCATCCACATGGCAAGCACTTGCGTAACAAGGGGTGACGGTTTGCCGGGCTGCAATCGTCAACAGGCTGTGGCATAGAGGGCGGGCATGGCGGCCTCAGGCACCTTCATGTGGATGAAACGGGATAAAAGAATGATCCCCGCCATCCACAGCCATCTACCACTATCCACTACTTTCAAGACTCTTCTATAGAGATAGGAAAAGAACGAGTGAGCGACCGAAAGGCTCCCGAAAAGAAGCTTCTCAGAGCCCTTGCAGGCGAGAAGACGGATGGACCGCCGATCTGGCTGATGCGCCAGGCAGGGCGCTATCTGCCGGAGTACCGGAATGTCAGGGCCGATGCGGGCAGCTTTCTCGACCTTTGCTACAATCCGGAACTTGCGGAAGAAGTCACGTTGCAGCCGATCAGGCGCTATGGCTTCGATGCGGCCATTCTCTTTTCAGATATTCTCGTGGTGCCGGATGCCCTCGGCCAGAAGGTGGCCTTCAAGGAGGGCGAGGGACCTGTCCTCGAGCCTGTGACCGATGGAAAGGCGATTGCCGCGCTTGGCAGTCCTTCGGGCGTGAAAAAGGCGCTCGCGCCTGTCTATGAGACCGTGTCGCGGCTGCGGTCGAGCCTCCCTCGGGAGGTCACGCTGATCGGCTTTGCGGGCGCGCCCTGGACCGTGGCAACCTATATGGTGGGCGGGCGCGGCAGCCCCGATCAGGCAGCTGCGAAACTTCTCGCCTATCGCGAGCCCGAAACCTTCCAGATGCTCATCGATATTCTGGTCGAGGCGACCGTCGAGCATCTCTCCGCGCAGGTCGATGCCGGTGCCGAAGTACTCCAGATTTTCGACACATGGGCCGGTTCGCTGCCGGAACTTTCCTTCGAGCGGTTTGCGCTTCAGCCGGCAAGGGCGATCCGGGCGAAACTCCGGGATCGCCATCCCGATATACCTGTGATCGCATTCCCGCGCGGGGCGGGCGGCATGGCGGAGCGCTATTTCCGCGAAACGGGGGTCGAGGGGCTCAGCCTCGACACGGGCGTCTCGCCTGCCGTGGCGCGGGACCGCCTCCAGCCCATGGGCTGCGTGCAGGGCAATCTCGATCCGCTGCTTCTTGTTGCAGGGGGAGCGGAAATGCAGGCCCAGGCAACCCATATTCTCGAGACGCTGGGGCATGGCCCCTTCATTTTCAATCTCGGCCACGGGATCGTGCCGCAGACGCCGCCCGAGCATGTCGGCGAGCTCGTGAAGCTGGTGAAGGACTGGCGCGCATGACGAAGAAGAAGGTTGCGATCATCCTTTTCAATCTCGGCGGGCCGGACGGGCCGGCGGCGGTGGAGCCCTTTCTCTTCAACCTTTTCAACGATCCGGCCATCATCCGGGTGCCGAACCCGATCCGCTGGCTGATCGCGAAAATCGTGTCCAAGCGCCGTGCCCCGGTGGCAAGGGAGATCTATGCCGAGCTTGGCGGCGGCTCGCCCATCGTGCCGCTCACGCAGGAGCAGGGCCGCGCGCTCGATGCCGCCTTAGCGGATAGCGAGTCCGAATTCCGTTCCTTCGTCGCCATGCGCTACTGGCATCCCTTTGTGGACGAGGCGGCGGCGGCCGCCAAGGCCTGGGGCGCCGATGAAGTGGTGCTGCTGCCGCTTTATCCGCAATATTCGACCACCACGACCGAGAGTTCGCTGCTCGACTGGGAGCGCGCTGCGGCGAAGGTGGGGCTTGCCGTTCCGGCAAGGTCGATCTGCTGCTACCCGACCGAGCCGGGCTTCATTGCCGGCTATGCCTCGCTCTTGAAGGACGCCGTGGACAAGTCAGGCGGTCCAGAGGGCTGGCGGGTGCTTCTTTCGGCTCATGGACTGCCGAAAAAGGTAATCGAACAGGGCGACCCCTATCAGGCGCAGGTCGAACAGAGCTGCCGCGCCATTGTGGAGGCGGCGGGCATTCCGGGACTCGACTGGCGGACCACCTACCAGAGCCGGGTGGGGCCGCTCGAATGGATCGGACCGGCGACCGACGATGAGATCGCGAAGGCGGGCGCGGAGGGCAAGAGCCTGATCGTGCTTCCGGTCGCCTTCGTTTCGGAACATTCCGAAACGCTCGTCGAACTCGACAAGGAATATGGCCATCTGGCGAAGGAAAGCGGTGTTCCGAATTACATAAGGGTGCCCGCACTTGGCACGGAACCCCAATTCATTCAAGGACTTGCACGCCTGGTGCGCGACGCGATGGGCCGCGACACCATTCTCTGTCCGGAAGATGCCGAAGGTCATGTCTGCATTAAAAATGCAGGCCTGAAGACCATCCGCTAGTCGAGGAACAAGAAGAAGATGGATTTTCTTGTCGATTACTATCTCTGGATCAAGGCGCTGCACATCATTTCGGTGATCTTCTGGATCGCGGGCATGGCCTATCTGCCCCGGCTCTTCGTCTATCACGCCGATGCGGCGCCGGGGTCGGAAACCTCCGAGCTCTTCAAGGTGATGGAGCGCCGCCTGCTTCGGGGCATCATCAACCCCTCGATGATCGCGGCCTTCCTGTTCGGCGGATTGATGCTGGCCATCAATCCCGCCCTTTTGTCGGACCACTGGATGCAGGTGAAGCTCGTTCTGGTGCTCGGGCTCGGCGCGATCCATGGCGCCTTTTCGCGCTGGCGGAAGGACTTCGAGAGGGACGAGAACCGCCGCCCCGCGCGCTTCTACCGGATCGTCAACGAGGCGCCGCTCGTCCTCGTGATCTTCATCGTGCTGCTCGCGGTCCCGAAGCCGTTTTGAGGTCCGGCGGCGGCATCGGCCAATTTCCGTTGAAATCCCGGAGATTGACCTTTATATGGAGTTGAAGCCGGTTTTCTTCCGGCGGCTTTCCTTACGTATCTTTCCGGTCGTGGAATGCGGTCCCTTGAGGGCGCGCCCGCAATCCGGAAGACCCCCGCGAAAGACGGATCGGGCGATGTGACCCGGCCCCGGCGGCGACGGAAAGCAGATTTCCCGAACGACATCATCAAACCGCCCGATAGACCTTCTATCCTCCCTTCAAGACAGAGATTTTCCCCTCCCTCGCGAAACGGCCCGATGCTCAGGCAAGCTCACCCGAAGGCCCCGCCAGGACCGGAAATCCCCAAAGAACCTCAAAAGAAAGACCGACCACGCCGATGACGCAGATCAAGCTGCAGGACCTCAAGGCCAAATCCCCGACAGACCTTCTGGCGCTTGCCGAGGAACTCGAGGTCGAGAACGCTTCCACCCTCAGGACGCAGGACATGATGTTCGCGATCCTGAAGCAATATGCCGAAAAGGGCGTCGACATCATCGGCGAGGGCGTGGTGGAAGTGCTGCCGGACGGCTTCGGCTTCCTGCGCTCGCCGGAAGCGAACTATCTGCCGGGCCCGGACGACATCTATGTCTCGCCGTCGCAGATCCGCCGCTTCTCGCTCCGCACCGGCGATACGGTCGAAGGCGAAATCCGCAGCCCAAAGGATGGCGAACGCTATTTCGCGCTGCTCAAGGTCAATACGATCAATTTCGAGAGCCCGGACAAGGCCCGCCACAAGGTCCATTTCGACAATCTGACGCCGCTCTATCCCGACGAAAAGCTCGAGATGGAGGTGGACGATCCGACGCTGAAGGACCGCTCCGCGCGCCTCATCGACATCGTGGCGCCGCTCGGCAAGGGCCAGCGCGGGCTGATCGTCGCGCCGCCGCGCACCGGCAAGACGGTGCTGCTCCAGAACATTGCCCATTCGATCACGACCAATCACCCGGAATGCTATCTGATCGTGCTCCTGATCGACGAGCGGCCGGAAGAAGTGACCGACATGCAGCGCTCGGTGAAGGGCGAGGTCATCTCCTCGACCTTCGACGAACCGGCGACGCGCCACGTCCAGGTTGCCGAAATGGTGATCGAAAAGGCGAAGCGGCTTGTCGAACATGGCCGCGACGTCGTGATCCTGCTCGACTCGATCACCCGCCTCGGCCGCGCCTACAACACGGTCGTGCCGTCATCCGGCAAGGTGCTGACGGGCGGCGTGGACGCCAACGCCCTGCAGCGCCCCAAGCGCTTCTTCGGCGCGGCGCGCAATATCGAGGAAGGCGGCTCGCTGACCATCATCGCCACGGCGCTGATCGATACCGGCTCGCGCATGGACGAAGTCATCTTCGAAGAGTTCAAGGGCACGGGTAACTCGGAAATCATTCTCGACCGCAAGATCGCGGACAAGCGTGTCTTCCCGGCGATGGACATTCTCAAGTCCGGCACCCGCAAGGAAGAGCTGCTGGTCGAGAAGGGCCAGCTCTCCAAGATGTATGTGCTGCGCCGCATCCTCAATCCGATGGGCACGGTCGATGCCATCGAGTTCCTGATCGACAAGCTCAAGCAGACGAAGAACAACGGCGAATTCTTCGACAGCATGAACACCTGAGCGGATCGTATCTGGCGGCATTTGAAAGGCAGCCCTCAGAAGGGCTGCCTTTTTCGCGTGTGCTGCAATCCGGCGCGCTCCATGAAACCTCAGTTTTTGTTCACGAGTTCCGGCTAGGATCGTGATTGCTGGGGAGGATGGGAATGACCGGCGAACACGAAACCGAGCGGCATGGGGCATGGGTCCGGCCTCACATGGACTGGGGCACGATCGGACGCGCGCGCGTCCGCCTGCCTGGACCTGCCCCTGAAACGCCGGCGGCAATCGGCGATGTGGAGCTGATGCCGCTCAGCCGCGAATTCTACGGCTGGTGGCTCTGGGCGCGCGGCAGCCGCATCATGCCTTCCCCCGAGGATGTGAATCCGCGGCCGCTGGTCGAGATTCTTCCCTATCTTCGATAAATGAGCTGGTAAGAAAACGACCGGCTCGTTTTCCGCATCTATGGCAGCGCGCTTGCGGCTGCGACCGGTATCGACCTCACCGGCACGGATACGTTCGGCGACGACATGAAGTATCCCGGCAAGACCAACGACAAGGCGCGGCTGCGCCTGCTTCATTCGCATCCTTGCGGATTGCTCCTCGTGCGCGAGCTGAGGCCGCCTTCCGGCAAGCCGGTGCTTTGCGAATTCATGACGTTGCCGGTGGCTCCGGGCGACGATGGCAAGGACCGTGTGATCGGCACGGTTGTGTCACGTAAGGCGATCCCCGAAAAGGAGGTCGACTTCAAGCTCGAGGCGCCGCTGACGCTCCATCGCGCCGTGTTCTTCGATATCGGCCATGGCGTACCCGAGGCGCCGCACCTCACCGTCTGAAATCTATTCAGGTGCCGCCATCTTGGCGATGAAATCGGCGATCGCGTCGGTAAGGCCCTGCGCGAGCGGCAGGGCGGGATCGGCATAGGTCGCCATGTTTGCCGGGCGGTCGAGCGGCGAGGATTTCAGCACATGGTTCATCCGTTCGATGGTGATGAAGGTCGCATCGGGCCGCGCCGCTGCAAGAAGCGCCGCATCCGCCGTGCGGACCTGCAGGTCGTGCGAGCCATGGATGATGAGAGCGGGGATCGTGAGCGTTCCGAACGCCGCCGCCGGGTCATAGGCGAACCATGAAATGAGATAGGGCTGCACGCTCGGACGATAGAGCGGCATCAGCTCGCGCGGCACATCGTCATCCGTCTCGCCGCGCTTCAGCGTTTCGAGCAATTCATCGGAACGGCGTTTCAGCTCCTCGCTCATGCTGCTGCCGGATATCTGCTCGCGGATGAGATCGGGCGCAGGCCGGCCGACGCCTGCAATCAGCACGATGCCAGACATGTCGCGCTGCTGTGCGGCGAGGCTTGCAAGCAGCGCGCCCTCGCTATGGCCGATCAGGAAAAGGCGGGCTTCCGGCATTTCGGATTTCAGGAAATCCGCCCAGGCGACCGCATCCTCAACAAAGGTTTCGGCGCGGAGTTCGGCCTCGTCCGGGGCGGCGGCGAGGCTTGCGCCGACACCGCGCGTGTCGATGCGGAGCGTTGCGATGCCCTTCTGCGCGAGGCCGTCCGCCAGCATTTTCAGGCTGTCGTTCTTCCCTTCGGGGAAATTGCCGTTGCGGTCGGTCGGGCCGGAGCCCGGCAGGATCAGGGCCACGTCGCGCGCAGGGCCCGCGGGCGGCAGCATCAGCGTGCCGTGAAGCGTGGCGCGGCCACCATCGATCTCTACTTCGCGCTCATTGAGCGACTGCGCGAATGAAGGCGCGGCAAGGAGAGACAAGGCAAGCGCAAGGGCGGCGATGCGGATCACGGTTTCAAATCTCTCCATCCTGGCCAGGGGCCCTCGCAGGCGGGGGCCGCATCATGGCCTTCAAACCATGACGCTTTCGAGGCGGCGTGTTCCCTTGCGATTACACGCGCGGGCACCGGCTCATCCAGCGCATTCGCCGCCAGAACGATCGTATCGTCGGGTTCAAGGAGATTTGCGCCCGTCATGGCCGTGCCGCAGCGCGAACAGAAGCTGCGCTCGAGGGCCGGTGAGGAGCGATGGACGGTGAGGTGTTCCTCGCCCTCCCATGTCACCTCGTCGCGCAGTGCCACGAAGAAGAAACCGGCATGACCGCCCGCCGCCTTGCGGCACATCGAACAATGACATTCGACAATGCCGCTCATGCGCTCCACGCGGAAGCGCACCGCGCCGCAAAGGAAGGAGCCCCCGACCGGCAGCGAGGTCACGGCACCAGCACGCTCGCGCCCACCGTCTTGCGCGCCTCGAG
>JAJLKS010000206.1:0-5290 GCA_033838765.1 Alphaproteobacteria bacterium | reverse complement strand
GCGCTCCGGTTCATGGCATTTCTCCGCTCGATGTCGAAGCCAGATCTGGCGCCGGTAATCCTCGGTCGCGGCATCTATCTGAGGAATCCGCAAATCGGTGACTTTGCGCAATGGGCGGCACTGCGCGAGAAGAGCCGCGATTTTCTCACGCCTTGGGAGCCGACCTGGGCGCCGGACGATCTGACGAAGCCTTCCTTCCGCCGCCGCCTCCGCCGCTATCAGCGCGAAATCCGCGAAGATCACGCGCACCCCTTCTTCATATTTCGTGAGGAAGATGATGTTTTGCTGGGCGGGTGCACATTGTCGGGCGTGCAAAGAGGCGTCCAGCAAAGCTGCACACTGGGCTACTGGGCGGGTGAGATCCATGCGGGCCGGGGCTATGTCACGGCGGCGGTAAGGGCGCTCATCCCCTTCGTGTTCGAGGAATTGAAACTGCACAGGCTTCAGGCGGCCTGCCTGCCGGAGAACGAACGCTCCCGTGCCGTATTGCGCAAATGCGGCTTCACGGAAGAGGGCGTCGCGCGGGGCTATCTCAGGATAAATGGTGCCTGGCGCGATCATGTCGTCTACGCGATCCTGCGCGACGATCAGCGGCGTTGAGACGTTGAAGAGGAGTTTTGAGGGGATGCGGCTAGGGGGCCACGGAGCGGCGCGCATGAAGGGCGCGCTTGCAGCTTTGCTGCTGACTGTCGGGCTTGGTGCGAGCGCAGCGCATGCGCTCGACGCCATAGCGATGGACGACCCGCATCCGGTCATCGACCTCTCCCCCTTCGTTGAAAGCTACGAGGTTGACGGGCGGCGTCTGACCATCGAACCGCCGGCAAATGGCGAGGCTGCAATCGAAAGCGAAGACGCAGCCGATGCGGGCGCGGTGGATGAGGGCGCGCTGGAAGACGGCAGCATCATTCTCGAGGAAGGCGCGGGCGAAGGGTCGGGCTTCTGGCACGTCTTCGCGCTGCGCAATCGCGGAGAAGATACGGTGGTCCGCTTCCTCGTCGCCGACAGGCGAGGCGATGGCCTTGCAGGGCTTTTCTGGCCGCGGCCTCAGACGAGTTTCGACAGGGCGCTGACGGCCGGCGGCGAAGATCCGATGCCGCGGCCGGACCGCGAGCGTTCGGGCTTTGCTGTCTTTGGGCTATATGGAGACCCGCAACTCAGCATGACGGTCGCGCTCCACGCAGACCGTGCGAGCGATCCAGCTCTCTACCTCTGGCACGAAGAGGCATGGACCGGATACACGCAGCGCCTTGCCCTCGTCGAAGGCGGGATGCTCGCCGTGATCGCCGCCTTTGCCATCTACATGACAGCGCTTGCCATTCTCACCCGCGTTGCCGCCGCGCGGGCAACGGCGGCGCTGATGGCCACGGGATTTCTCGTATTGCTTGCGGAGTTTGGATACCTCTCGGCCATCTTCTACATGTCACCCTGGTGGGATCTCGCAACGCGGACCGCCGCTCTCGCCCTGTTTGCATCCACGGTGTTCTCGCTCGAACGCTTCTTCCTTGAAAGCGAGCGTCATTCCGTTCGCTTGTCGCAGCTTGCGCGTCTCCTCTCCTATGCCGTTCTTGCCGCCATTCCGCTTGTTTTCGTTTCGGTGTCGGCGGCGGCGCTTTATGTGCGCCTGTTCCTTGCCATCGCGCTTTTTGCCGGCGCGCCGCTTGTCGTCCTGGCCGCGCTGCGCGGCGTGCGGCCCGCGCAATTGCTCATCCCCGGCGCAGCGCTGTTTTTGCTGGCGGGGTTTCTCGCCGCGCTTCATGCAGCCGGCTGGCTGCCCGGCACTTTCGTTGCAACCGCATTCAATGCCGGCGTCTTCACTACCGCCCTGACGCTCTTTGCATTCGCAGCCGCCTATCACGCGCAGGGCGGCCGCCGCCGTGCCGACATCGGAACTCTGCGGAGCGAGCAGCGCCACGCCTTTGCGCTGACCGGCGCGCGCATGGGTGTCTGGGACTGGGATATTGCCAACGACAAGCTCTATGTGTCGCCCTCCGTGGAGGCGATGCTCGGCCTAGATGCCGGAACGCTGGAGGGGAACGAGGTGTCGTGGCGCGAGCACATGCACCCCGCCGACCGCGAAACCTATCGCAATGCGCTCAATGCCTATATCGGGCGGGGCAATGTCTCTTTCTCGCTCGAATTCCGCATGCGCCATTCCGATGGCGTATTCCGATGGGTGGCGCTGACGGCAAGCTGCGTCGCCGGACCCGAGAATTATGCGACGCGCTGCATCGGCACTGTGCGCGATATATCCGCGCAGAAGCTTGCCGAAGAACGGCTGATGCATGACAGCGTTCATGACAGTCTCACCGGGCTGCCGAACCGCGCGCTCTTCATGGATCGTATGGCGCGGGCGATCCGCCGGCGGGGCTTTCTTGAGCGTCCCCGCGCGGCCTTGTTGCTTATCGATCTCGACCGCTTCAAGACGGTAAATGACAGCCTCGGCCATTCCGGTGGCGATGCGCTCCTGATCGCCATTGCCCGGCGGCTCGAATCCCTCGTGACGATCGACGATACCGTGGCGCGCATCGATGGCGACGCCTTCGCCGTCCTTCTGACAACCCGCACGGAACGCGACGATGCACTCGCCTTTGCCGAGCAGGCGAGCGAGTTTCTGCGTCAGCCGATCGAAATTGCAGGGCATGACGTCTATCCGACTTGTTCGGTCGGCGTTGCGATCTGCGAAGATGCCCATGAACATCCCGAAGAATTGCTGACCGAAGCGGAAATCGCCATGTATCGCGCCAAGCGCTCGGGCAAGGCGCGGATTGAGCTGTTCGAACCGGGCATGCGCAAGGAGGCGGACGATCATCTGTCGCTCGAAACCGATCTGCGCATGGCGATCGAGCGCAAGGAGATGGAGGTCTACTACCAGCCCATCATGTCGTTCACCGACGGCGCGGTGCGGGGCTTCGAGGCGCTCATTCGCTGGAACCATCCGAAACTCGGCCTGCTGACACCCGACAGCTTTGTGCCTCTCGCCGAAGAGATAGGCACGATTACCGAGATCGGCCGCTTTGCGCTTCGTGCCGCAAGCGAAGAACTGGCAACCTGGCAGAAGCTCTTCCCAATGGAGCAGCCGCTTTTTGCAAGCGTCAACGTGTCGAGCCGCCAGCTCCTCCGCCACGACCTCATAGAAGACGTGAAGCGCGTGCTGAACCGCATCGGCATAGAGCGCGGATCGCTGAAACTTGAAGTGACCGAGTCGCTGGTCATGGAGAATCCGGAATTTGCCGCCACCATGCTGAAGCGTTTGAAGGAGCTTGGTGCGGGCCTCTCGCTCGACGATTTCGGCACCGGATATTCAAGCCTGTCCTATCTGCAGCGTTTCCCCTTCGACACGCTGAAGGTGGATCGCTCCTTCGTGGCCGGGATGTCGGCCGACCGCGAAACGCCGCTCATCATCCGTTCCATGGTGACGCTCGCCCACGACCTCGGCATGGAAGTGGTCGCCGAAGGTACGGAAAGTGAAAGCCAGGCGGCCGATCTGGCGGCGATGGGTTGCGACTATGGACAAGGCTATTATTTCGGACAGCCGATGCGCGCTGCGGAGGCGCTGGACTTCATCGCCCACTACTGGAAGCGATAGGGCGGAGCCTCAGGCGTGCCCCGCTTCCGGCGAGAGCAGCGATATGTTCACGCCGAGCTTCGCCAGGGCGGTGTGATACTTCGCCTCGAGGTTCGGCCCGAACAGAAGCTCCGGATCGGGGTCGCAATGGAGCCAGCCATTCGCCTGTATTTCGGCATCGAGCAGGCCGGGTGCCCAGCCGGCATAGCCGAGCGCGAGGAGGGCACGGCTTGGGCCTCGGCCGATCACCATGTCGCGCAGAATGTCGATGCTTGCCGTCAGACCGACATTTTCGTCGACAGGCAGCGTCGATTCCTCGGAGAAATAATCCTGCGTGTGAAGCACGAAGCCGCGCCCCATTTCGACAGGTCCACCGGCAAGCACCGGACAGTCGATGTCCTTGTTCCGCGGTGCGCCGGGGGCGCGTATCGAAAGCCGGTCGAGAAGATCGGGAAAGGTAATGTTGTCGGCCGGCTTGTTGATGACGATGCCCATCGCGCCATCGGGGTTGTGAACGCACATATAGATTACCGTGCGCTCGAAACGCGGATCGCCGATGCTTGGCATGGCGATCAGCATCTTGCCCTCGAGGAAGCCATCCTCTCCGGGGCGGTAACTCAGATCGGACGACATAAGGCTCATGGCTTGCGCTGCCTCCGCGTCGATGGGGCGCAACAGGCGCCGGTTCGAAAATTCTGCACCCTTGCGCGGCCGATGTCACGCTCTGTCGGAAGGCGGCGCAGTGCCTTATCATGCTTTAAAGAAATAGGCAGCGGCGCCCCGCCGGGCAACGTGCTGCAGATGACGGATCGGTAATGCGGAAATTGGGAAGCTTCGCCGCGCTTGCGGCAATGACAACTTTCTTGTTTCACCCGGCACCTTCGGCGGCGCTGGACCCGGTCACGCATTTGCGCCTAGTGGCCGCAGTGGAGCGCCATGATGGCGGCGAGTTCCTGGCAGGCGTCGACATGGCGCTCGCGCCGGGCTGGAAAACCTATTGGCGCAGGCCCGGCGATTCGGGCATCGCGCCGGAGTTTGACTGGTCGGATTCGCAAAATGTGGCCACCGTCGAGCTGCGCTGGCCGGCACCGGAGCGTTTCGACGATCCCGGCGACACGACTTTCGGATACAAGTCAGGCGTTCTCTGGCCGCTCCGTGTCATCCCGCAAGACCCGGCGGCGCCGGTCGTGCTGAACCTATCCATGCATTACGGCATATGCGCCGACCTCTGCATCCCGCGCGACAGCACCATGTCGCTCACCGTGGCGGCGGCCGGGGAGAGCGAACCCAAGAGTGAAACGCCAAATGCAGAGGCGCTGCGCGCCGCGCTTGCCCGGGTTCCCCTCCCGCTGGAGGACGAGGAACGCGTCACCTTGAACTGGCGGGAAAATTCGGCCCCCGTCTTAGAGGTGCGGCTGAATGGGTGCGGGCCTGGCTGCACACCGCCCGCGCTTGTTGTCGATGGCCCGCGCAATATCTGGTTCGGCGTGCCGCGGATGACGCGCGAGGGTGACGCGCTGCTCTACGCGATGGAAGTCGAGACGCTCTCGCCTGCCATGATCGAGGGCGAGGATGTTGAGCTGGTCTTCGTCGGGAACGGCACAGCCTTCACCGTCCACAAGAAATTGTGACGGAAATCGGGGTGCGGCCGGGCTGGCATGGGCAGCCGATTGGGGCTTTAATGCCGCCAACACCGCGCGCCAAAGGGCACGCAGGCAACAGAAG